>CADAXR010000017.1:0-5995 GCA_902791945.1 uncultured Bacteroidia bacterium | reverse complement strand
AGGGAGTTGCGGAGCTTTCCGCGGGTCGTCTGGTTGTAGATGAAAGTCTGTCCGGCGGCCTCGGCCTCCTTGCGGCAGGCGTCGAGCTCTTCCGGAGTGTCGAAAGCGTAGTAGGCGTTGCCGGAAGCTATGAGCTGCTCGGCGTACTTGCGGTAGATGGGCTTCCTCTCCGACTGGCGGTAGGGAGCGTGGGGGTGCCTTTCGGAGGGCACGCTGACGACATTGCCGTCTGCATCCACGCCTTCGTCCGGGACGATACCGCACCAAAGCAGCGCTTCGATAATGTATTTCTCGGCTCCCGGGACGAACCTGTGGGAGTCGGTGTCCTCTATGCGGATGATGAAATCACCGCCGTTTTTCTTTGCATACAGATAATTGTAGAGGGCGGTCCTGACGCCTCCCATGTGGAGCGGGCCCGTCGGTGACGGGGCGAATCTCACTCTTGTCCTTCTTTCCATAGAGCTATTCTTTGTGTGCACGCCTGATGGCGGTGGTATTTTCGAGTTCCGCGCGGCTCTCCTGCGGGCCGACGCAGAGCACCGGCTTTTCGGTGTAGTTGAAACGGCACATATTCTCCGTAGAGGAGAACGTGACCTTGCTGACGTAGTCCTGGCGTATGCCCGTTTCAGGGGCTTCGTTCCTGTCGACCGCGCTTTCCGCGTCATAGACGAAGCGGCTGTCGAGGGGAATGATGTTGCCGAGGTTGACGTCGGTGATTTCGCCGAAGCGGTCCATGTCGAAGCCGGTTGCAATTGCCGTTATCCTCAGCTCGTCGCCAATCTCCTGGTCGTAGATAATGCCTCTCTTGAAGTTCTTGGCGCTGCCGGTGTACTCGTTGATCTTCTTGTTGATGGCGTCCATCTCGGTCATCGTGATGCCCTTCTCGGTGTTGGATATCGTGATGTTGATGAGGACGTTCTTCGCCGTCTTGAGGTCGAAGTCGTTGAGGAGCGGGGACTCGAATGCGCCCTTGACGGCGTCTTCAATCCTGTTGCTTCCCTTGCCGATGCCGCAGCCCATCAGCGCCATGCCGCTGTCGCGCATCATGTTGGTGACATCCTTGAAGTCCACGTTGATGTAGCCGGGCTTCGAGATTATCTCGATGACGCCCCTCACCGCAGTGGCGAGCACCTCATCGGCCTTGGGGAAGGCCTCGTGGACGAGCTCGTCGCCGAAGAACTCGTAGAGTTTTTCGTTGTTGATGATAAGGAGGCTGTCCACGTTCTGCTCGAGTTCGCGGATGCCGTCGACGGCCTTCGCCTGCGTGTCGTTGCCTTCGTTGAGGAACGGGAGAGTGACGACCGCTACCGTAAGGATGCCCTTGTCTTTCGCCATTTTGGCGATGACCGGGGATGCGCCGGTGCCGGTGCCGCCGCCCATGCCGGCGGTGATGAAGAGCATCTCGGTGCCGTCCAGCACTTTTTCATTTATGATGTCTTGTGATTCGAGCGCGGCGTTGCGGCCCTCGGTCGGGTTGGTGCCCGCACCGAGTCCCGCCTGCCCGAGCTGTATCTTCACGGGGACGTTGCTTTTGCCGAGGGCCTGCGAGTCGGTGTTGCAGACAATGAAGCTGCATCCTTCTATGCCCTTGGAATACATGTAGTTGACTGCGTTGCAGCCACCGCCGCCAATGCCGATTACCTTGATAATGGAATTGCCGCGGCTCCAGTCGGTGGGTAGTATCTCAGGTGTCATTTTCAGTCCTCCTTGCTAATGAAATCATAGAGTGAACCGAGTTTGTCGGTCAGGTTCTTCCATATAACTCTTTGCGTGCGCGGCTTTTTGGGCTCGTCCACATGTTTCGGCTTTTTCTCAGTCGGCACGACCTCGATCTCTCCTTCATCGAAGAGACTTCCGTTCGACGCCGGTTTGCTCTCAGGCTCCTCTTCAGGTTCCTCCTTAACGGGGACTTTGAGGGCCTCGACGCAGTCCTGGAGAGAGTCGTTCTTTGCGGCCATCACCATACCGATGGCTCCTGTGGCTCCGGTGGAATAAACGCCGCCGCATCCGCTCGCGGAGAACAGGTGGCGTGAGTAGCCGATCCTGACGTTGTAGCCGGACATGTCCTTTACGAGGCTTGCAAGCCCCGTGAGGTTCGCACATCCGCCGGTCAGCACTATGCCTGTGCGGAGGATATCCTGCATGCCGCTCTGCTGGATTTCGTAGAGAACGGCGTCGATGATTTCCTTTGCACGGGCGGAGATGATTTCGGCGAGGTATTTGACCTGGATCTCTTTGGTAGGACGGTCTTCATAGCGGATCTGGAGCACCTTCTCGCTGAGCGAGGCCAGCCTTGTGGGAAGGCAGGAGCCGTAGGCGAGCTTGATGTTCTCCGCAAGTGCCTCGGAGATGCCGCATTCGATGCGGATGTCGCTTGTGATCGTGTTGCCGCCGAAGGGGATCGCCGCGTAGTATCTCATTATGCCGCCGTGCCATATGCTCACGGAGGTCACGCCGGCGCCCATTTCGATGAGCGCGACGCCGTTGATTTTCTCTTCCTGGCTGAGCACTACCGAGGAGGTGGTGTCAGGTAGGAAGTATTTGCGTGCGATCGCTATCGACAGGTCGTTGAAAACCTTGTCGATGGCTCCTGTGCGGGAACGGTCGCCGATAAAGATCTTGAAATTACCCTTCACGGAAGAGCTGATCGTGCCGATGACGTCTTCTTCCACGAGCTGTATCTCGTCCTCTGTCGAAAAAGACTGGGCGACGGCACCGTAGATGACTTCCTTTTCCACATCATCGAGAGGGTATGTGCTCAGGGCGAGGTCCTTGAGGGTTTCAATTTCTTCGCGCGAGATGTATTCCTCCGGTTCCGAGCGGGGGAGTTCGCCCTCGGCTGATTTCTGGTGGACGCTGTAGCGCGGGAGTCCTACGACCGCCTGGCGGATCTTGATGTGGAGGGCCTCCTCGGCTTCGGCGACGGCGGCCTTCAGCTTTTCGGCGGCCTTTTTCGGGTTGAACACGAAACTGTTGCGAATGCCGGCCGCGGGGTGCTCGCGGTAGTACTCGATCTCGACGTCCTCGCCGGAGATCTGAGCCACCGCAACCGAGAACTTGGAAGTCCCCAGGTCGATTGCAGCTATGGTTTTCTGTTGCATATGGTTTGGTTTTTATTTACAAATAATGCTTCCGGCGTAGCGCACGTCCACGCTGGTGTAGTTTTTCTGCAGGGGCGCTATCACCTCGTAGTACTCCGCTATCCTTCCGAATTTCTCCTTCACGGAAGTGGGGGAGCCGAAGACGAACCTTTCTTTCCCGACCCTCGGGATCAGGACGATGTTTCCGTCTTTGGAGACGGTCATCTGGGAAATGTTCGCGCTCCAGACCTTGCTCTTTTCCATGTAGGCGACCATCGAAATCACCTGTTTCACCCACATCTTCTCCTTCTCGCCGGACGGAATGCCCTTGAAATCCGGCTGCAACTCAAGCGGCAGGTTCCCGTCCATGATAGGGACCATCGAGGTGAATTTGTTCTGGAGAGGGAATATGAAGCCGCTCCTGTCGGCATAGAATCCGGCGTCTTCCTTCTGGAAACGGATGACGGGTATTCTCTGGGTCACGTCGACGTGGAGTACCCCGTCGTCGGTGACATAGGCTTCGCAGTTTCGGATGGCGCTTCTCCTCTCAAGGATCTTTTCTATCCTTGTCAGGTTGACGTCGTCTATCCTCTGGCCGAGATAATCTCCGTACTCCGCCATAAAGATGGTGACGTCGTTTTTCGAGATGAAATTCCTGTCGGCGCTGTCGAGGATGCTGACGGCAAGGCTCTTGCAGGACACGGTGTGCCTTTCCGCCTTCGAGGCCGAGAATACGGCAATGAAGAAGCAGAGCGTCAGCACCGCCGTCGCCAGCGAGAGTATTTTGCCGGGTATGCGTTTCATCTTGCGGAGAGCATTTCGGTTATGGGACCTGTGAATCTGTCGATGTCGCCGGCGCCGAATGTCACGATGACATCCAGCGGCATGCCTTTAAGCGTCTCAAGAAGTTTGTCCTTGGGGACAAGTATCTTTTCGGGGCAGGTCACGTCCTTGAATATGATTTCGGAAGTGACGCCTTCGATGGGCTCCTCGCGGGCGGGATAGATGGGGATAAGCACAAGGCTGTCGGCCTTGGAAAGGGCCTCGGCGAACTCCGGGGCGAAGTCCCGCGTCCTCGTGTAGAGGTGGGGCTGGAAGACGGCCGTGATTTTCCTTCCGGGGAACATCCCGCGGATGGAGGAAAGGGTTGCGGCTATCTCTTCCGGATGGTGCGCGTAATCGTCAATGTAGGTGAGGGAAGGAGTGTTGAGGTGGACATCCATCCTTCTCTGCGCGCCGCTGAAGGAACCGGCGGCCGCCCTGATCTTTTCGGGATCGACGCCGCAGGTGAGGCAGATCGCCGCCGCGGCGATGGTGTTCTCGGCGTAGACTGCGCCGGGGACTCCTACACGGATATTTTCTATGACTCCGCCTTTGTGGTGGAGGTTGAAGATGCTGTGGCCGAGTTCGTCCGTACGGAAATCGGATCCGTAGAAGTCGGCCTCCGGGTCGTCGAGATGGTAGCGGAGGAACTTCGCGGGAGTGTCTTCCGCCGTGAGGGGCGTACCCTTCTTGACGATGAGGGTGCCGGTGACCTGAGAAGCGAAGGCCTTGAAGGCCTCCACGACGTGCTCGAGGTCGCCGTAGATGTCGAGGTGGTCGGCGGAGACGGCCGTGATGACCGCGACCTCCGGGTGAAGCTGGAGGAAGGAACGGTCGAACTCGTCCGCTTCAGCGACGACGATGTCGTTCTGTGATACGAGAAGGTTGGTCCCGTAGTTCTTGGAGATGCCTCCGAGGAAGGCCGAGCAGCCGACGCCGCTTTCGGTGAGCATGTGAGCGGTGAGGGTTGAGGTCGTCGTCTTGCCGTGGGTACCGGCGACGGCGAGACAGCGCTGGCCACGGCAGATCTCGCCGAGAGCCCTTGAGCGCTTGACCACTTTCTGTCCGGTGGAACGCGCCTTCACGAGCTCGCCGAAATCGTCCGGCACGGCCGGAGTATAGATTACGAGCGCGTCGGACGGCACTTTGTCGGGCTCGTCCTCGAAGTGGACGGGAATTCCGGCCTTTTCGAGGCTTTCCGTTATGGGGGAGGGAGTCCTGTCGTAGCCGGAGACCTCGTAGCCTTTCTGCGAGAAATATTTTGCAAGGGCGCTCATGCCGATGCCGCCTATGCCGATGAAATAGACTTTCCCCGGCTTCACGGCCTTGCCGGCGACGGCGTAGGCTTCGTCGGCGATGGTCTTCGCCGCGTCAGTGAGGGCGAGCGCGGAGATGTTCCTGTGCATGGATTCGAGCCTCGCCGGGTTGCCGAGAAGCTCCAGCGCCTTCGGAAGCAGCGCTTCCGGGGCGTCGGCGTCCTTCACGATTTCAGCGGCTTCCTTACGGACAAGGGCCATGGCGTTATGGGTCTGGTGGTCCTCCGCCACGTTCGGCGAGGGAACGAAAATGACCGGCTTGCCGACTGCGCAGAGCTCGGAAACGGTGCTGGCGCCGCTGCGGGAGATGACAAGGTCCGCCGCAGCGTAGGCGAGGTCCATCCTGGCGAGCAGAGCTCGGAAACGGTGCTGGCGCCGCTGCGGGAGATGACAAGGTCCGCCGCAGCGTAGGCGAGGTCCATCCTGGCGATGAAATCGTAGTGGTGTATTCTCGAGATGTCCATCCCGGAGGCTTTCCTTTCGGCCATGAATGCATCGACTCCTTCCTTGTAGTACTTTCCGCACTGCCAGATGATTTCGACCCCTTCGCCGGCGGGGCAGCCGAGGGATATCCACTGGCGCATCGAACGGTTGAGGGTGCCGCTTCCGAGGCTTCCGCCCACTATGAAGATATGCTTCAGATCCGGGTTGAGCCCGTAGAACTCCATCGCTTCCTTCCTCATCGCTTCAGTGGGAGGGAAGGAGACGGCTTCCCTTATGGGATTGCCGGTGAGGATTATTTTCTCCGCCGGGAAGAAGCGCTCCATGCCTTCGTAG
>CADAXR010000016.1:28860-46200 GCA_902791945.1 uncultured Bacteroidia bacterium | reverse complement strand
GTCTTCTTCTACACCGACGCCGCAACCGAAATCGACGACCCCTCCATGATAACCCTCACCAACGTCCGCTTTGAAACCTTCTGAACATTAAAATTTGCTGTTGCCGTCTGAAGGCCGTTTGCGCCCACGCAATCGTGAGTGGGAGGGGCCCATTGAAAATGGGAGGGATAGGCCGAAGGCCGTAGTCTTCAGACGGCAACAGCAAATTTTAAATAGTGAATAAAATGAAATTCTTCGATTACATAAGGGAGTCGGTAACGAGCCTTGCAAATATCAGGGATCACATCGACACGGAATCGGCCGAAAGGAACATCAGGCAGAACGTCTATCTGAAAGGGCCGAACATATTGATTCTGGCGTTCTCGATAGTGAT
Source organism: uncultured Bacteroidia bacterium (assembly GCA_902791945.1). Lineage (GTDB taxonomy): Bacteria > Bacteroidota > Bacteroidia > Bacteroidales > UBA932 > Cryptobacteroides. The sequence continues at coordinate 45,827 of CADAXR010000016.1, read as the reverse complement.
AGCTTCGGTGGGTCTCAACGTCAACTCGACGGCGGTGGTGATCGGCGCAATGCTCATTTCGCCGCTCATGGGGCCTATAATCGGCCTCGGACTTTCCGGCGGCATCAACGATGCGTCGCTGCTCCGCGACTCAGTGTGGAACCTGCTGATAATGGTGCTGATCAGCCTCGCGGCCTCGGCGCTGTATTTCCTCATAACGCCGCTTGACCTTGCAAACCCGACCGAGCTCGAGGCGAGGACATCGCCGTCGATATTCGATGTCCTGATAGCCCTTTTCGGCGGCGCCGCCGGCATCCTGGAGCTATCCCGCAAGGACAAGGGGACGGTGATTTCAGGCGTCGCCATCGCGACAGCGCTCATGCCGCCCCTCTGCACGGCCGGCTACGGCATCGCGCACCTCAGCGGCAAGTTCTTCTTCGGCGCAATGGGCCTTTTCACCATCAACGCCGTGTTCATCGCCCTTGCAAGCTATGTCGGAGTCAAGATATTCAAGTTCAAGGAGATCCCATTCGCCGACGCGAAGAAGGCGGCTCGGGCAAGGGGCATCGGGGCGTTCTTCGTGGTCCTTATCATCGCCGGCAGCATCTGGTCCGCCGTCCGTATAGTCCAGAAGAACAACTTCGAAATTGGTGCCTATGAATTTATCACGGCCAACCGTACCCTCGACAAGGCCTACATCTATGACTATGAGGTCGACGGCCGTCACCGCAGGCTCGAGATCAAAGTGACGGGAAAGAAACTCTCGGACGAGGCCCTTTCCAAACTGTCTCTCAAGGCTGAAAACTATGGGATTAAGCCCGGGGAGCTTGTCGTCACGGAGAACAGCATGGACTCCGATGAAGTTTCGAGCTCCGACCGCATGCTCACCCTCTTCGAGAGGACCGAAGATGAGATTGCCGTCAGGGATGCACGGATAGCCGTCCTGCAGGAGAAGGTCGATTCGATGGAGGTGTTCAATTCGCTTTCCGGCCGTATCGCCCGGGAGGTTGCGCTTCAGTATCCCGCCGTCTCGGAGGTCTTCCTTGCGAGGGGCAGCGCCGTCTCGGCCGACTCTCTCAAGGCCGTCCCCAGGACGAGCGTAATCGTCCGGCTTTCCAAACCGATGCCGGAGAAAGAGCGCGCAAAGCTCTCCGAGTGGCTCTCTGTGCGCCTGGACGAACCCGGCGCCGAGATTATCATCAGGCAATAAAGGAAAGCAGGAGTTTCATCGGCTTTTCGGGGACGAACGTGACGGCGGTCGCGCTCGCGGGGATGAGTACGCTCTCGCCGCGGCGGATGGGGGTCACGTGGCCCTTGGTCGGGCCGCCCTCGAAGGCGGGGATGCCGGTCTGAAGCTCTCCGGAGCCTTCGATGCACATTACGGTCAGGAAGGAGTCCAGCCCGGAGAGGTCCTTGAGGACCGGGGCTGAAGCCTCCACGACGGAGGTCGTGAACCACTTCGTGCTGATGATTTCCGATTCGCCTTCCTTCTTTTCATAATGTGTCCTGTAGTCCTTGGCTACGGTGAAATCCACGGCGTCCATGGACTCTTCCACGTGGAGCTGACGGGGCTTGCCGTCGAGGCCCAGGCGGCCGTAGTCGAAGATGCGGTAGGTGATGTCGGAGGTCTCCTGGATTTCGGCGAGGAGGCAGCCTGTGCAGATGGCGTGGACACGGCCGGCAGGGAGGAAGAAGACGTCGCCCGGCTTTGCCTCGTGGCGGGCCAGGACCTCTGTCAGGCGGTTTTCGGCGACGAGGCGGACGAATTCCTCCTTGGAGACTTCCCTGGAGAAGCCGCTGAGGATAGATGCACCAGGGGCTGCGTCTATGATGTACCACATCTCGTTTTTGCCGCGGCAGCCGTGGCGCTTTGCGGCAAGCTCGTCGCTCGGGTGGACCTGAATGGAGAGGTCGCTCTGCGAGTCGATGAATTTGAGGAGGAGGGGGAATTCGTTGCCGTAGATGGAGTGGAGACGCCTGCCGAGAAGTTCGTCACCGCAGTTCTCGAGGAGCCAGTTCAGGGACTTGCCGGCGAGAGGGCCTTCGGCGACGACGGATTCCGAGCCTTTGTAGCCGGAGATTTCCCAGCTTTCACCCACCGGGCCGTCGGCCTGGGGAATGCCCTTGAACGAAGCGATGAGGCTTCCGCCCCAGACTTTCTGCTTCAGGATGTCGTTGAATTTGAGAGGGTACAGCATGATTTTCGTTTTATGACCACAAGATAGTGAAAATCCTTATAATTTCCTTAACTTTGTGGTAATTATGAAACGACTTCTTACAACCCTCCTTGTCCTTCTTCCGCTTGTTTGCGGCGCGAAGGACATCATCGTGTTCGACTCGGAGAACCTTCACACCACCGACACAGTCCTCGTCTTTTCCCCTTCGGCGGAAAAGTCCCTTCCTACGCTGTTCCTCCTCCACGGCTACAGCGGCAACTATTCCGACTGGAGCAAGAATATGGACCTTCAGGAAGTGGCCGACAGGACCGGCTGGCGCATCATCACTCCTGACGGCTTCTACTCCAGCTGGTATTTCGACCAGGCAGGGGAGGGGACCATGCAGTGGCGCAAGTTCTTCTGGAAGGAGCTGTATCCCGCAATAGCGGACAGCTACGGCCTCGACCCTGACAAGACCTTCATCGACGGCCTCTCGATGGGAGGCCACGGCGCCATGAACATATTCCTCGACCGCCCGGACCTTTTCCGCGGTGCGGGAAGCATGAGCGGCGTGCTCGACCTCCGCAGCTCCGGAGGCGCCCTTGACATGATCCCCGGCCTTCTTGGCGTCAAGGACATCAACGATCCGGTCTGCACCGCGCAGTCCGCCGTAAACCGCGTAGGCCGCATTAAGGAGGTCTGCGGAAAGGACAAGGCGGGTAAGAAACTCCTTGTCATCTCCTGCGGCGTCCTCGACACCCGTTTCGTCCCCACGGCGTACGCCATGGCCGAAAAGTGTGACGAAGAGGGCATACGCAACGTCCTCATCATCTCCCCGGCCCGCCACCGCTGGCCCTATTGGATCTGGATTCTTAACTATCACATCAGCCTCTTCTCCGACGAGCTGGACCTCTCGCCGGGGCTGTATCCCGGAAAATAACAAAAACGGCGTCCCTTTGAAGAGACGCCGCTTTTTTATGCCAGCCGGAACTAAAGCTTCGGACCGGCCTTGACGAGGGCCTTGCCCGCGCGGTTGGACTCGTACTTGCCGAAGTTCTTGATGAAACGTCCGGCGAGGTCCTTCGCCTTCTCTTCCCAGACCTTGGGGTCGGCGTAGGTGTCGCGAGGGTCGAGGATGCCGGTGTCGACTCCTTCGAGTTTGGTAGGAACTTCGAAGTCGAAGAACGGGATCTTCTTGGTCGGGGCCTTGTCAATCGAGCCGTTGAGGATGGCGTCGATGATGCCGCGGGTGTCCCTGATGGAGATGCGCTTGCCGGTGCCGTTCCAGCCGGTGTTCACGAGGTAAGCCTTGGCGCCGCTCTTCTTCATCTTCTTCACGAGCTCTTCGGCGTACTTTGTCGGGTGGAGCTCAAGGAAGGCCTGGCCGAAGCAGGCGGAGAAGGTCGGGGTCGGCTCGGTGATGCCGCGCTCGGTACCTGCGAGCTTGGCGGTGAAGCCGGAGAGGAAGTAGTACTTCGTCTGCTCGGGGGTAAGGATCGAGACCGGAGGCAGGACGCCGAATGCGTCGGCGCTGAGGAAGATCACCTGCTTGGCCGCGGGACCGTGGCTGTCGGGGCGGACGATCTTCTCGATGTGGTAGATCGGGTAGCTGACGCGGGTGTTCTCGGTGACGGACTTGTCGTTGAAGTCGATCTTGCCGTCCTTGTCGACCGTGACGTTCTCGAGGAGGGCGTCGCGACGGATTGCGTTGTAGATGTCAGGCTCGGACTCCTTGTCGAGCTTGATGACCTTGGCGTAGCAGCCGCCCTCGAAGTTGAAGACGCCCTTGGCGTCCCAGCCGTGCTCGTCGTCGCCGATGAGGAGGCGCTTGGGATCGGTGGAAAGGGTGGTCTTGCCGGTGCCGGAGAGGCCGAAGAAGATGGCGGTGTTCTCACCGTTCATGTCGGTGTTGGCCGAGCAGTGCATCGCGGCGATGCCCTTGAGCGGGAGGTAGTAGTTCATCATGGAGAACATGCCCTTCTTCATCTCGCCGCCGTACCAGGTGTTGAGGATGACCTGCTCACGGGAGGTGACGTTGAAGGCGACGCAGGTCTCGCTGCGGAGGCCGAGCTCCTTGTAGTTGTCGACCTTGGCCTTGGCAGCGCAGTAGACGATGAAATCGGGCTCCTGGTCGAACTCTTTCTGGTTCTTCGGGCGGATGAACATGTTGGTCACGAAGTGGGCCTGCCATGCGACCTCCATGATGAAGCGGACCTTCATACGGGTGTCGGCGTGGGTGCCGCAGAAGCCGTCCACGACGTAGAGCCTCTTGCCGCTGAGCTGGTTCACAGCGAGTTTGCGGACCGCTTTCCAGACTTTCTCCGACATCTTGTGGTTGTCGTTGGGGTAGCCTTCGGTTGTCCACCAGACTTCGCCGGGAGCGCCTTCTTTCGTCGTCTTGTCATAGACGATGTATTTGTCCTTGGGGGAACGGCCGGTGTAGATGCCGGTCATAACGTTGATTGCGCCAAGTTCGGTCACCTGACCCTTGTCGAAGCCTTCGAGACCGGGCTTGGTCTCCTCGTTGTAGAGGACTTCGTAGGTAGGGTTGTAAAGGATTTCCTTTACTTTTTTGATGCCGTACTTGCTCAGATCGATCTGTGCCATATTGTGTAAGATTTAAGTTTATTTGTCCTTATTTTCGGGCGACGCAAATTTAATAAAAATTTTTATGATTTACTATATATTATAGGTTATAAATGAGAGGACTCTCTCTTTGAAAACCGTCGCTTCGCGACCCCTCCCACTGACGTGGGCCCCTCCCTCTTATGATGCCGAGGGTGGCACAGGTTTTCAAAGAGAGAGTCCTCTCATTTATGGGGAAAGCTCAACCGAGTTTTTTGCGGATGGCCATCATGAAGCCGTAGACGGCGTCGGAGGAGAGGTTCCAGTCGGGGAAATTGGCCTCTATGTAGCTGACTGCGTCGTCGAGGGTCTCCATCGCGTTGAGGTCGCTGATGGTCTTGTCGTAGAGGGCGTAGTTCTCCTTGAAGAGGGTGTTGATGAAAAGGGCCCTGTCGTAGAGGGATATGGCGCTCCTTATATTCTTTACGGGCACTCCGGGAAGATCGGTCATCCACTTGTAGGAGCGCGCCTTCTTCGGCTTCGGCTCTGCGGGAGCCTCCGGTTCGGCGGGCTTTTCGGGCTCAGCAGGTTTCTCCGGCTCGGCAGGGGCTGCGGGTGCTTCGGGCTCAGCAGGTTTCTCCGGCTCCGCGGGAACTTCCGGCTCTGCTGCCGGTTCGGGTTCGACGGCGGGCTGCGGAACTTTGATCTCGATTTTTACTTCCGGTGCAGCGGCGGGGGCGGGATCGGGAAGGTCGTCAACAGGAGCCTCCACGGGAGCTTCTGCGGGAGCCTCCAAAGGCTCGCTGAGGTCGATGGGACCGGCATCTTCGGCCGGTACGGAGGCACTGAGGGCCAGGAGTTTTTCCTCGAGCGAGGCTATCCTTGACTTAAGAAGTGCAATTTCTTCTTCAATGGATGTAAGAATTTGTTTCCGATTATCTTCCATAATGATTATATTTGCTGTCAACCAATCACAAAAGTAAGGAAATGTTTTCAGAAAATGCAAAAAAATCGGGCTGCATCGAGGTTATTTGCGGCTCCATGTTCTCCGGAAAGACTGAAGAACTCATCAGAAGGCTCAAAAGGGCCCAGTTTGCAAAGCAGAAGATAGCGACTTTCAAGCCCACGGTGGACAAGCGCTACTCCGACCTTGACGTTGTCTCCCACGACAGCCACAGCATTTCCTGTACTCCGATCAAGAATCCCTCGAGGATGCTCCAGATAGACAGCGACGTCCAGGTCGTCGGCATTGACGAGGCCCAGTTCTTCGACGAGAGCCTCGTCGAAGTGGCCCAGGCCCTCGCCGACCGCGGTATCCGCGTCATCGTCGCCGGTCTCGACACCGACTACCTCGGCAAGCCCTTCGGCCCCATCCCCGGCCTCATGGCAATCGCCGAAGACGTCCAGAAGGTCCACGCCATCTGCGTCAAGTGCGGAAACCTCGCGAACCACTCGCACCGCCTCTCCGACAGCCGCAAACTCGTCGTCCTCGGCGAGACCGACATCTACGAGCCCCTCTGCCGCGACTGCTACAACAAGGCTATCGCCGAGGAAAAATAATTTCCGTCAATCAAAGGGCGGGAGCCGGCACGTCGCCGTCGTCGATGAGGGTCCGGAGGATTTCCGGCCAGCCGGCGACCTCCGACGGCCCGGGGACGGAAAAGGCGTCCCGGAGGTCGTCGAGAGTATAGACTCCGCCTTTCCTTTGGATAAAATCTTTTATGAGCTCCGCTGCGGCGGGGCTTTTTGCTGCCGCGCGGCAGACGTCGCAGGTCCCGCACGGGGCGGAATCCTCCTGTCCGAAATAGCGTAGCAGGAACTTCTGGCGGCACTCGTCATCTTCGCTGACGTAGTCCTTCATCGCCGAGCTGCGGGAGTGGTAATTGGCCCTCAGGAGACCGTAGGTCTTCTCTTCGAGGCGTATGTTTCCGGGAGCGAGGCGGCCGTGGCGGAGGAATATGACATCGGAGCATTCCGCCGGGATATACCGGATAATGTGAAGAAGGGAGATCTGGTAAAGAAGGCTGCGGAGGCCGGGAACGGTGAGGCCGCACCTCGAGGAAACATAGTCCTCGTCGATCGGTACGGGATACGAGAATATCCCCTCATAGCACCGCATAAGCACTTCCAGGACCTCTATCATCTTCCTTTCCGGGAACTCCACGTCGTAGAGCGCCCTGCGGTCCACGGAGAATGCTATCCTCGTCTTGATGTCAAGGTCCTCGGTGAGGGTCCACTGGCCTATCCTGTCGAGATAGCGGATGGCGTAGTAGGCCTGGCTGTGCTGCAGGGAGAAGTGTTTGCAGAACTCACCGAGCTTGAACCGCAGCTCCCTCCCTTCACCTGCTTCGTACGGGATGCCGAAATAGATGTGGACCTTCTGGTAGATGTCTTCGATGTACTCCGGGGAGGGGAAGCTCACGTTCTCGAGCTGGTCGAGACGGCGGAGGTCGATGGCGTTCCACAGCAGGAGGGCGTAGGAACGCTTGCCGTCGCGCCCTCCGCGCCCGGCCTCCTGGAAGTAGGCCTCCGGGCTGTCGGGGATGTCGTAGTGGGCGACAAAACGAACGTCGGGCTTGTCTATGCCCATCCCGAAGGCGTTGGTCGAGACCATCACCCTTGTCCGCCCCTCCTTCCAGTCGTCCTGCTTGCGGGATCGGGTCTCCGCCCCGAGCCCGGCATGGTAAAAGTCGGCGCTTATCCCTTCGGCTCGGAGAAAAGAGGCTATCTCCTGGGTCAGGCTCCTGCTGCGGACATAGACGATGCCCGTCCCGGGGACTCCGCGGCAGAGGGATAGCAGCTGGCCTTTCTTGTCCTCCGTTTTCCTTACGATGTATGAAAGGTTGGGCCTTTCGAAACCGCTTCTGAGAAGGTTCTTCTCGCCGAAACGGAGCCTTTCCATGATGTCCTCCGCGACGGCCGGGGTGGCCGTCGCCGTGAGGGCGATGACCGGAGCGTCCACGACTTCCCTGAGGGCCCCGATTTCAAGGTAATCGGGCCGGAAGTCGTAGCCCCACTGGGAAATGCAGTGGGCTTCGTCCACGACAATGTAAGCCACCTTCATCTCCGGCAGATACGACCTGAAGGCCCTCGTAGAGAGCCTTTCAGGGGAGAGATAGAGGAACTTGAAATCCCCGTAGGCTGCGTTGTTGAGAGTGAGTTCCACTTCGTGGCGGGTCATCCCGGCGTGGATGGCAAGGGCCTTGATCCCGCGCTCCTGCAAGTTCTTCACCTGGTCCTTCATGAGGGCTATAAGGGGAGTTACCACCAGGGAAATCCCTTCCCTCATCATTCCCGGGACCTGGAAGCACACGGACTTCCCGCCTCCGGTCGGGAGTATCGCGAGAACATCCCTGCCGGAGAGCGCTTCCGAGATAATGCTCTCCTGCATAGGCCTGAAGCTCTTGTAGCCCCAGTACTTCTCCAGTATTTCCACCGGTCGGTTCATCTACCGCGAATATACGCTTTTAAATCGAAATAGCCTCAACTTATTGTGCCCGTGGGGGATAAGTCACTTAAGCTTAGGTGGTTACGTAAAATCCCTGTCACTATTTAGCGACAGGGATTTTGTGTAAGGCGCTGTGGATGAGCGCGTTGTCTACCACGGGCCGGAGGCGCCGGGGGGGGACTAACCGCCGAAGTTGTCGTAGAGGACGCTTTCGGGGGCGACGCCGAGGGAGTCGAGGAGGTCGTTGACGCACTTGACCATCATGGGCGGGCCGCACATGAAGTACTTGATGTCCTCGGGGGCCTCGTGGTCCTTGAGGTAGGTCTCGTACATCACGTTGTGGACGAAGCCGGGAGTGTATTTGACTCCGGCGGCGTCGGCCGCGGGATCCGGACGGTCGAGGGCGAGATGGAAGTGGAAGTTGGGGAACTCCTTCTCTATCTCTGCGAAATCCTCGAGGTAGAACGCTTCCACAAGAGCCCTCGCGCCGTAGAAGAAGCGGACCTGCTTCCCGGTCCTTAGGGTCTTGAAAAGGTGCATGATGTGGGAGCGGAGGGGCGCCATGCCGGCACCGCCACCGACGAAGATATATTCCTGAGTGTCGGGGTCGTCCGGGAGGAGGAACTCTCCGTAGGGACCGCTGATCATCACCTTGTCGCCCGGCTTGCGGGAGAAGACGTAGGTCGATGCGATTCCGGGGGGAACTCCGGGGACGAACTTGAAGACGCCTTTCGGCTGGGTCTTGTCGAACGGGGGAGTGGCGATACGCACGTTGAGCTTGATAAGGTCCTTCTCGGCGGGATACGAGGCCATGGAGTAGGCCCTGATCGTCGGGACGGTGTTCTTGAAGCGCAGCGAGGTAATGCCGTATTTCTCCCAGTCGCCCATGTAGACGGGATCGACGTCCATGTCGGAGAAGTCGGCCTCGTACTCGGGGATATCGATCTGGATGTATTCGCCGGACTTGAAGTCGATGTGCTCGCCTTCGGGAAGGCGGACGGTGAACTCCTTGATGAAGGTAGCGACGTTCTTGTTGGAGATGACCTCGCACTCGAGCTTCTTGACGCTGAGCGCGCTCTCGGGGACGGCGATCTCAAGGTTGTCCTTGACTTTGACCTGGCAGCCGAGGCGCCAGCCGTCCTTGATCTCGCGGCGGGAGAAGAAGCCCGTCTCGGTCGGGAGGATGGTGCCGCCGCCCTCAAGGACGCGGACCTTGCACTGGCCGCAGTTGGCCTTGCCGCCGCAGGCCGAAGGGAGGAAGATCCCTTCGCCGGCGAGGGTGTTCATGAGGTTGCCTCCCGGAGTCACGGAAAGCTCTTTAGAGCCGCTGTTGATGGAGATCTTTACATTGCCCGAAGGGGTGAGTTTAGCCTTTATCCAGAGAAGGAGGGCGACGAGGATTAGCGTCACCGCTGTGATGAGGCAGATCGCGGAAAGAATCGTTGTAATCATATCCAGTCCTCCTTTTCTACAGTGAAATGCCCATGAAGGTCATGAAGGCGAGGCCCATCAGGCCGACGGTGATAAACGTGATGCCGAGGCCCTTGAGCGCCGGCGGGACGTTCGAGTAGGACATCTTCTCGCGGATGGCCGCGAGGGAGACGATGGCGAGGAACCAGCCGATGCCGCTTCCGAGCGAATAGACCGTAGCTTCACCTATGTTGGCGAAATCCTTCTGCTGCATGAAGAGCGAGCCGCCGAGGATGGCGCAGTTGACCGCGATCAGGGGCAGGAAGATACCCAGCGAAGCATAGAGGGTCGGGGAGAATTTTTCGACCACCATCTCGACTATCTGGACAAAGGCGGCGATGACCGCGATGAAGATGATGAAGCTGAGGAAGCTCAGGTCCACGTCGGCGAAACCTTCGCCGAGCCAGGACAGCGCTCCCGCCTTCAGGACATATTCATTGAGGAGATAGTTGATCGGGAGGGTCGCCAGAAGGACGAAGATAACAGCGACACCCAGGCCGGCGGCGGTCTTCACGTTCTTGCTTACTGCCAGGAATGAGCACATTCCCAGGAAGTAGGCGAAGATCATATTGTCAACGAAGATTGACTTTACGAATAAGCTTAGATATTCCATAGTGGCAGGGTGTTGTTATTTCTCTTGAAGGTCTTTCTGGATGGATCTCTGCAGCCACACGATGCATCCGAGGAGGATGAGCGCGAAAGGCGGGAGGATCACCAGGTTGTTGGTCACGTAGCCGAAACGGCCAAGGACGTCGAATCCGAAGAGCGTGCCGCTTCCGAGAAGCTCGCGGAAGAAGGCGACGACAATGAGGATGAGGCCGTAGCCGGCGCCGTTGGCGATGCCGTCGAGGGTCGAGGGCCAGGGCTTGTTGCCGAGGGCGAACGCTTCGATACGGCCCATCACGATGCAGTTGGTGATGATGAGGCCGATGTAGACGGAAAGCTGCTTGTCGATGGCGTAGGTCGCTTCAAAGGACTTGAGGACCTGGTCCACGAGTATAACCATCATTGCGACGACCACCAGCTGGACGATGATGCGCACGCGGCTGGGAATCGTGTTCCGGAGGATGGAGAGGATGAGGGACGAGACTCCCGTCACGACTATGACGGACAGGGACATCACGAGCGCTCCCTTGAGGGTCACCGTTACGGCGAGCGAGGAGCAGATACCGAGGACAAGGACGGTAATGGGGTTGCCCTTGAAGATCGGATTCAGGAGAGTTTCTTTAATCTTTGCGTTCATGCTCTATTCCTCCTCTGCTATAGGTTCTTCTTCCATGGGTTCGGCAGGCTCTTCCTCAGGGGCCGCATTAGCGTTGAAGTAAGCCCTGTAGGCGTAGAGCCAGGTGTCGATGGCTTCGTCGAGGCCCTTGGAGGTCATGGTCGCGCCGGTGATGGCGTCGATCTTGTTGTCGATGGCGCCGCTCTCACCGGAAACTCCGCCCTTGACGATCTCGAACACTGAGGAGCGCTCGGAGGCGCCAAAGTCGGCCTGCTTGCCGACGAACCTCGCCTGGAACTCGGGATCGTCCTTGATCTTGGCGCCGAGCCCCGCGGTCTCGCTTTCGTGGTCGAAATAGGCGCCGGTGAAGGTCGCCGTGCCGTTTTCGAAGGAGACATAGCCCCAGACGGGACCCCAGAGGCCGGCTCCGTAGATGGGAACTACGGTCTTGCCGTTCTTGAATATGAAGACGGGAAGCTCCGCTTCAGCGGCTTTTTCCTCATCCTTTATAATATAATTGAGTGCTTTGAGCTCCTTGGGGGAGAAGACCTTCCCTTCGGGGAGGTCAGCCTTCCTGGCGCCGTCGGTCCCGATCGTGAAGGCCTCCTCGATCTCGGAGGCGTATTTCTCGAGAACTGCGGCGTTGCCCATTTTGCCGAACTCGGCTTTGGTGCCGTATCCGGCGGCGGTGAGCATCTGCGAGATGGTGTCGGCCCTCTCGTTGGCATCCTGCCTGGACTTGAGGGACTGGGACACGAGCGCAAGCACCGCGGCGACCACCACGACGATGACTGTCGTGTAGATCACGGTATAGACGTTACTGTTGGTGTTCATACCTATAATGGATTTACGCGGTTCTTATACGTTTTTCCCTGCGGGAAATGCTTGCGGAGACGACGCAGTGGTCGATGAGAGGAGCGAAGGTGTTCATGAGCAGGATGGCGAGCATCATGCCTTCGGCATAGCCGGGGTTGAACAGCCTCACGGTCACGGCGAGCGCGCCTACGAGGAATCCGTAGATCCACTTGCCGCATTCGGTCTGGGCGCTAGTCACAGGGTCGGTCGCCATGAACACGGTGCCGAAGAGGAAGCCGCCGAGTACCAGCTGGTAGTAGGCGGGAACGTCGGTCGCGCCGCCGAGGCAGCCGAGCCAGCCCACGAGGAGGGCGCCCGCCACGGAGGAGACCATTATCTTCCAGCTGGCGACGCCGGTCCAGATGAGGATCACTGCGCCGAGAAGGATCGCTATTGCGGAGGTCTCTCCGACGCTGCCGGGGATGTCGCCGAGGAAGAGGTGCCAGAGGCTCGCGTCTCCGCTGAGGGCGGAAACGCCGCCTTCACTCGCGAGGGCGAGCGGAGTCGCGCCGGAGACCGCATCGACGCCCTTCGGGGCGTGGATCCAGACTTCGGAGCCGGACATCTTCGAAGGATAGGAGAAGAACAGGAATGCCCTCGCGAGGAGCGCGGGGTTCCATATGTTCATGCCGGTGCCGCCGAAGACTTCCTTGCCGAAGATGACGGCGAAGGCGACCGCGAGGGCAAGCATCCACAGGGGAACGTCCACAGGGACGATGAGAGGGATGAGCATGCCGGTCACGAGGTATCCTTCATTGACTTCCTCGTCGCGGATCTGGGACGAAGCGAATTCTATCCCGAGACCGACTATGTAGGACACGATATAGAGAGGAAGTACTCTGAGGAATCCCTTCCAGAAGCACATCCAAAAGCCCCATCCGAGGCCGTAGAGGGTTGAGGTCTGGTAGCCTGTGTTCCACATACCGAAAAGGGCGGCGGGAACGAGGGCTATCACCACTATTATCATAACGCGCTTGAGATCCACGGCGTCGCGGATGTGCGCGCCCTTCCTCGTCACCGTGCCGGGGACGCGGAGGAAGGTCTCAAAGGCGTCGACCGTCGAATGGAGCCATCCGAGTTTGCCTCCTTTTTCGAAAAGGCCGGGCCGGGGAGTATTGTTTTCTTCTGCCATAACTTATGCCATTTCTTTAATCATCAGGTCAATGCCGGAGGCGATGATGGCCTGGATGTCATTCTTGGAGGGATCGACGTAGTCGCAGAGTGCGAGATCCTCGGGAAGGACCTCGTAGATGCCGAATTTTTCCATCTTCTCGATCTCGCCGGCAAGGCAGGCCTTGATGAGGTAGATGGGGAAAATGTCCATCGGGGTCACGTCGGAGAAGCATTTCGTCTCGACGAAGGCGCGGGGACCGCCGTGGAGGTTGGTGTCCATGTCGTATTTCTTGCGGGGCGTGAGCCAGGAGAAATAGCAAGGGGAGGAGGAGAAGAGCTTCGGACGGAAGGGCTTGGCCCAGCCGAAGTACTCTTTCTCGCGGCCTTCGCGGATGAGGGTTATCTGGTCCGTGAAGAGGCCGGTGAAGCCGTCGGCTCCGAGGATCGTGCCGGAGAGGACGTCGCCGTCGATGATACGGACGTTGCCCTCGGGCTTGACGAGGTCGGCGACCGGAGTCCCGGGAAGGGCCTCGATGTAGGCGGGCTCTTCCGCGGCAGGGCCTGTCAGGGCGATCTTACGCATGAGCGAGAGCTTGCCGCTGAGAACTAGGCGTCCCATCGCGGCGACTATCTGGACCGGAACCGTCCAGACGGTCTCGCCCCTGCGGATAGGGGAGATGTGGCTGATCTGGACTCCGACGTTGCCGGCGGGGTGAGGACCGCTCACGGTGTGGACGATGGCGCCTTCGATTTTGTGGAACGGGGAGGCGGAGTAGGTCGCTGCGTTAAGGCACAGGTGGACTCCTCCGTCGGTCAGGCGGGAAAGGAGCCTGACGCCGGCCTGGACGGCCTCCGCGTCGTCACCGAGGGTGAACTCGGTGTCGGGCGCGAGGGGCGCCGTGGAAAATGCAGAGATGAAAATTGCCTTCGGGGCGGCTTCGGGGTCGGCGACTACGCCGTAGGGACGGCTGATGATGCCTCCCCAGAGCCCGCTCTTGAGCAGAAGGGCTGCGGCCTCTTCACGGCTGAGGGCTGCGGGATTGCAGGCGCCGAAATCGACGGCGGTGCCTTTCCCGTCGCTCTCGATGAGGACGGCGAGAAGCCTGCGCTTCTCTCCGCGCACGATTTCCTTCACCGTGCCGCTGACGGGCGAGGTCAGGAGAATCCCGGGGCGGTCCTTGTCCATAAGGACGGGGCTGCCTGCGGCCACGGGGTCACCCTCGCGGACGAGCAGTCTCGGAACCAGACCTTTGAAAACGGTCGGGTTCACGGCGACGAGCCCGGGCTCCACCTTCCTCAGGACTTTGCGGTCCGCCGCCCCCTTGATGGGGATGTTGAGGCCTCTTTTGAGTACGATGTTGCTGGACATTATTGTTTTGTTTAAAAGTATTCTTTTTGGCGCAGCGAAGATAGCAATTTTTTAGTAAATTAGCGGTCAAAATCGAGACGGAATGGACGAGATATTAAAGAATTTGAACGAAGAGCAGCGAAATGCCGTCACTGCCGACGACGGCCCGGTCCTCATTGTGGCCGGCGCAGGCTCCGGCAAGACGCGTGTACTGACCTCCAAGATCGCCTGGGCAATAGCCCACGGCGCTTCCCCTTCCCGTATTCTCGCCCTTACTTTCACAAAGAAAGCGGCGGGCGAGATGAAGGAAAGGATAGCCGCGATGGTCGGAGGCCGGAACGCCTCCAGGATCCAGATGGGTACCTTCCACTCCGTCTTCGTCCGCTTCCTCCGCCAGTACGCGGACCTTCTGGGGTATCCCGAGAACTTTACGATTCTCGACGCCTCCGATTCCCAGACGGCAGTAAAGAATATAATAAAGTCCATTCCCCTCGACGACAAGATCTACAAGCCCAAGGACGTCCTCGCCAGGATTTCCAACGCCAAGAACGACCTTATGACCTCCGTGGCCTATGCCGCCGATTCCGAGAAGATTTCGGCGGACAGGTCCGCAAGAAAGCCCGAGACCTCCAAGGTTTTCCGTCTTTACGAGGAGTTCTGCAAGAAGTCCGGAGTGATGGATTTCGACGACATCCTGCTCAATATGGACCGTCTTCTCCGCGATTTCCCCGAGGCTCTGGAGAACATCGCGGGCCGTTTCACCCATATCTACGTGGACGAGTACCAGGACACCAACAGGGCCCAGTACATCATCCTCAGGCGCCTCTGTTCGGTCAATCACAACATCTGCGTCGTCGGCGACGACTCGCAGTCCATCTACGCCTTCCGCGGAGCCCGCATCGAGAATATCCTTTCTTTCAAAAAGGATTTCCCGGGGGCGAAGATATTCCGCCTCGAGAAAAACTACCGTTCGACATCGACCATCGTCGAAGCCGCCAACTCCCTCATAGCGAGGAACGTCTCGCGTATTCCCAAGACCTGCGTCTCTGTCGGGGAGAAAGGGGAGAAGATACGCATCCTCAAGGCCTTCTCCGAGATGGAGGAAGCCTACCAGATAGCCTCCTCGATAGTTTCCAGGATGGGTTCCGACGGGGCGTCGTACAAGGACTTCGCCGTCCTTTACAGGACAAACGCCCAGTCCCGCGCCCTCGAAGAGGCTCTCCGCCGGAGAAACCTTCCGTATATGATCTGGGCGGGCAACTCCTTCTTCGACAGGCAGGAAGTCAAGGACGTCATGGCCTACCTGAAGCTCGTCGTGAACCCTTCGGACGACATCTCGTTCCGCCGCATAGTCAACCTCCCCACAAGGGGTATCGGCGGGACGACCATTGCGGTCCTCCAGGAGGTCGCATCCGCTTTGAACGTCCCTCTGATGCAGGCGGCGCTCAACACGGAAGCCCTTCTTGCCGCCGGCCTCAAAGACGGCGTTATCAAAAAACTCGCAGCTTTCTGCTCGATGATCCTTTCCCACGGCGAAGCCGCCCGTGAGAAGGACGGCCACGATGTCGCCGTCTCCATCTGTTCAGAGTCGGGGATTTATCTCCATTATTCTTCCGACAAGTCCCTCGAGGGGCAGTCCAGGACCGCCAACGTCGATGAACTTCTCAACAGCATTGCCGAGTTCCGCGAGAGGAAGAAAGGGGAGTGGATGGAAAGCCTCATCGAGGACGGTGCCGATCCGGAGGCTGTCTCCGAGGAAGACTGCCCTCCGGCCCTCCTTTCCGACTATCTGGAGGATGTGGCGCTCCTTTCCGCCGTGGACGTTTCCGACGAGGATGCATCCAACAGGATAGCCCTCAT
Source organism: uncultured Bacteroidia bacterium (assembly GCA_902791945.1). Taxonomy (GTDB): domain Bacteria; phylum Bacteroidota; class Bacteroidia; order Bacteroidales; family UBA932; genus Cryptobacteroides. Next base: position 29,811 of record CADAXR010000016.1, on the reverse strand, counting down.
GACGGCCCACGCCGCCAAGGGCCTTGAGTTCCCCTATGTCTATGTGGCCGGCATGGAGGAGAACCTTTTCCCCCTCGGCGGCGGCCTCGCGTCGGAGTCCGACATCGAAGAGGAGCGGCGTCTTTTCTACGTCGCGATGACCCGCGCCGAAAAGGCCGTGACGATGACCTACTCCGTGACCCGCATGCGCAACGGATCCCACGAAGGCAACGAGCCTTCCCGCTTCCTCAAGGAGATTGACCCCCAGTACATTGAGAATCCTCTTCAAGATGCCGGCAGGAAGTCTCCGTTCGTAAGCGCTTCCGCTTCCGACGGCTCGCCGTTCAGGCCTTTCGGCCAGCGCCCCTCCGGAAGCTCCTCACCTTTCGGCCAGCGCTCTTCGGGCGGCTCGTCGCCCTTCGGCGGCGGCACAAGGCGCTTTTTCGGAGACAGCCCCCGTCCCGCTTCCTCCGGCGGATCCTCTGCAAAGCCTTCGGGCTTCAGCAGGCCTTCGCCGGCCGCCCCGAAGCCTGCCCCGTCAAGGCCGGGAGTCTTCCACTCCCGCGCCGAAGCGGCCTCCCGCGAACTTCCTCCCGAGATCCCGGACTTCGTCCCGACCCTTCCCGAGAAGCTCGCCGAAGGCGACCTCATCGAGCACAACCGCTTCGGCAAAGGCAAGATCCTCTCCATCACAGGCAATCTCCCGGACGCCAAAGCCCGCATCGCTTTCGACAGCTACGGCGAAAAGACCCTCCTCCTCACCTACGCCAAGCTCCGCAAGCTCTGACCGCCTTTCTTTTCTGTAAAAATTATTATATTTGTCTATTCGTAAAATAAAGCACTGTACTTTCATGACCTTAGCCACCCTCGGCTATTAGAGGGAGGGGCCCATTTTATGGGAGGGGTCGCGAAGCGACGGTTATGAAAGTACAGTGCTTTATTTAAAAATTGATGATGTATGCACAACATTTT
>CADAXR010000016.1:0-28843 GCA_902791945.1 uncultured Bacteroidia bacterium | reverse complement strand
TGTCAAGAGCTTCAAGGAAGGAGTCTCCGAGGTTGAAAAAGAGATAGAAAAGCCGGAGGAAGTGAAGCCTGAATCCTCCGACAAGCCTGCGGAGAAAGAGTAAAATCCCGCCCGATGTCTCAGGCGGAGATGACATTCTGGGATCACCTCGAGGAGCTCAGAAAGACCCTTTTCAGGGCGATCGGCATCCTGCTGGTCGCTTTCGTCGTATGTTTCATCTTCGTGCCGAAAATCTTCGACGGTTTCATCCTGGGCCCTTCCAGGGCGGATTTTTTCCTCTATGAATGGCTCGCCTCCGTCTCCGGAGGCCGTGTATTCGCCGGTGATGTCTCCGCCGACATCATAGCGATAAACGTCACGACCCAGTTCATGACCCACATCAGCGTCGCCTTCGCCCTGGCTCTCACGGTCTCGTTCCCTTTCCTTGTCGTCGAGCTGTGGCGTTTCCTGGAGCCGGCCCTCTACAAGGGCGAGAAAGGCCCGGTGGCCTTCGCCTTCATCTTCGGCGGGCTGATGTTCTACCTCGGTTGTGCGGTCGGATACGTCGCGGTATTCCCCGTGATGTTCCGTTTCCTCTCCGACTACACCATTTCGACCGAGATAGCGAACCGCATCTCCCTCGATTCCTATATGCACAACTTCTTCACGATGATCTTCCTGATGGGCGTGCTCTTCGAGATCCCGCTGCTGACATGGCTACTTTCGAGGCTTGGCGCCGTCACTCCGGCCTTCCTCCGCAAGTACCGCCGTCACGCCATCGTGATTCTCCTCATCCTCGCGGCGGTCATAACACCGACAGGGGATCCGTTTACGCTCATGGTGGTGTTCCTGCCTCTGTACCTGCTCTTCGAACTGGGAATCCTCCTTTCAGCGGCCGGAGCACGTGCCCGAACCAAACGACTTGAACAGACAGACTGATTCCAATGAGAAGAGAAAATACCCACATCGTCATCATGGCCGGCGGCATCGGAAGCCGCCTCTGGCCCCTTTCCACCCCGGAAAATCCGAAGCAGTTCATCGACGTGCTCGGCCTCGGCAAGAGCCTTATCCGCCTCACTGCCGAGCGCTTCCTGCCTCTGGCTCCTATAGAGAATTTCTGGGTGGTGACAGGGGAGAGATACGCTGAACTTGTCGCCGCTCACCTCCCGGAGATCCCTTCGGACCATATCCTTCTGGAGCCGGAGCCGCGCAATACCGCCCCTTGCATCGCGTATGCCTGCCGAAAGATTGCGCTGCGCCATCCGGACGCCAACATCGTCGTGACCCCTTCCGACGCCATCGTGACAAAGAAAGATCTTTTCGTGGAAATAATAGGCAAGGCCCTTGACGAGACGGAAAACTCATCTTCCATCGTGACGGTCGGCATCACCCCGACCCGCCCGGAGACCGGCTACGGTTACATCCACGCCTCTTCAGACGAGAAAGAGAAGGTCATCCCCGTCAGCGAGTTCCGCGAGAAACCGGACCTGGAGACGGCGAAAAAATACCTTGCCGACGGCAGTTACGTCTGGAACGCCGGTATCTTTGTCTGGAATGTCTCCACGATAGTCTCCGAGCTGACCGCCCACGCTCCGTCAGTAATGGCCGTGATAGACAAGATTGCCCCCTCCTTCTACACCCCCGGTGAAAAGGAAGCCCTTGCGAAGTATTTCCCCACCTGCGAGAAGATATCCATCGACTACGCCGTGATGGAGAAGTCCGTGCATATCAAGACCATCGCCGCGGAGCCCGGCTGGAGCGACCTCGGTGGCTGGAGTTCGGTCCGCGAGCACATCCCTCAGGATGTGGACGGAAACGCCGTCGTCGGCGAAGGCGTCCGCCTTTTCGGCTGCAGCGGCTGCGTCGTCCACGTCCCCTCCGGCAAAAAGACCGTGATCTCCGACCTCCACGACGCCATCGTCTGCGAGTCCCCCTCCGGCCTCCTCTTCTGCCCCCTCATTGACGAACAAAATATTAAAACATATAGTCAGTCATAAAAAGATGCGGTGTTTGCTTTCGAAGCCTTAGCCACCCTCGGCTATTAGAGGGAGGGGCCCATCGACAGATGAGAGGGGTCGCGAAGCGACGGTTGAGAAAGGAAATACCGCATCTTTTTAAAATTTAACTAATTTATTATGAGAAAGTTACTGGTCATATTAGCTGCTGCTTTATTAGTGGCGGCGTGTAATTTCGGAAGTAAGAAGGGAGAGATTTCGGAGGAGTTGCTTTGGAAAGTCTTTATGGCTGTGCCGGCGGAGTATATGCCGGAGCATATGGCGACGGCGGAGCAGAGAGCAGCGCTGAAGGAGGTGGAAAAGTGCGAGGATGAAGAAGAGGACTACTGCGAGTGCGAGGGAGAAGGGCCGCAGCCGGGGAAGAATACCCTGAGCAGGGTAGTTTTCTCCGACGAGATTCCCTGGGAGGGAGCGATGATCGTGGCTTATCCGTATTCCGACGGGAAAAGAGTGTTCGTGATGCAGTATATGGATAATCTGGGTATCGATATCTATCCCGACCTGGAGGTCAACTTCTTCACCTATCACATCGACACCGACACAATGACGCCGGCGAAGGCGCCCTCGTTCCTCGAGGGAGTCGATCACTGGTATGCCCTGGAGGACGGCATCGAACTCAGGGAAGGCTTCGAGTTCTTCCTTGGCCACGCCACCTGGAACGGGGAGACCTTTATCATGAATCCCGAGTACCTGATGGATGCCTACTGCCTCATCCCGGAGAGCGATTTCCCTGAGGAACTTCCGGACGAGGACATATCCCTCAAGACCCGCCGCGCGGCTTTCTTTACGCCTCCCATTTTCGAGGAAGAGGAGAACCGTTACGGCTACAACGAGGAGTTCTTCCTCACTTATGGCGGCTTCAACGGCAAGAGCACTTTCTTCTGCGAGTGCGCCCTGTATAAATACGACGGCAAAGATCAGTTTCTCTGTGTCTTCCGTGCGGGCGACACCAGCGCTGACGGTGAAAGGCACGCCCTCGCCCTTAAGGCCTACAATTACAATCCTGCGGAAAGGAGCCTCCAGGAGACCAAACTCCCTTGCGAGGAGTGCTCGAGGAAAGATTTCGACAAGCCTCTTCTCACCTGGCCGGACGCTTTGATGCCCGACGGGACCTATCTTCTTGACAACGAGTACCGTACCGAGTGCAGTGTCAGTATGGATAACCTCCGCTTCTATCCCGTCTATGAGGATGTTTCCTGGGAGTTTGACTCCTATGTGCAGTGCGACTGGAACGGAAGCAAATTTGTCAGACAGGATTCTTCCGACAGGGTCATCAACGGCTCGATGGGCTTTGGCGGTATGATAATCGGCATCGGCCTGGAGCCTCCAAAGCCCGGCCAGATTCCCGGCTATGACATCAAGACCGTTGTGGATAAAGATGATTACACCGGACTCAGCAAGCACGTTGAGGTTTCCAAGGACGGCAAACTCGTCGTCAGGATCGGCGTCCTCGATTATGACGGCTCTATCTTCGACCTCGAACTGTTCTCGCCGGAATACAAGACCAGCGGCGGCTTCGGTGTCGGCTCAAAGATGAAAGACATCCTTGAGCATCCTTCCGACGTGTTCGAGGATTACCACGGCACCGCCGAGTGGCTCGACTACGGCGACCGTCCCGGCATCTGCCTGACTCTTGAATATTGCTCGGACGAGATGGTCTTCTACACCGACGACCCGAACCCCCGCTCAGCCGGCGCCAAAGTCACCAGCATCGCCTTCCAGCCCATCGCCGTGGGTTAGTGATATAGTTCTTTATGAAGAGTGTTGCCCCAATAACGCTTGTCGTAATAGCTTTTTTGTGTCTTTCCTGCGAAAAAGCCGGTCCGCCGACACCGGATCCGGAACTCGGGGAGTTTGAAGCGTTGGCTCCGGGTATTATAGATAAGTCCCAGAAAAATAAATTCAATGAGGCGAACTTTTGTAATCACTGGGTTCTATCCAAAGTCTCAATGGAGACTTATCAGGATGGCGAGCTTTCAGATCGCTCTGACAACGTAAACCATTCGGCTGTACAATATTTAATTTACAACGACCACACCTTTTATGGCTCGCATACAGGAGTTTGGCTGTATTCTCACAATTATCTAATGATGAAGCATGACGGCAGTTATTATGCATATGAGGTTATGTCATCAAAGAAGAAGGTTTTGATTCTGAGATTCGAGGATTTTCCCGACGGTGCAATATCTAAACCGTTCTTCCGAGATAATAGCGGCACACATATCTTCATCATAGGAGAGTTTCATACTAAATAGTCCTCCTTTGTAAGAATGAATTTGTAAATCTGATAATTATTCATACCTTTGCATTGGAAGGGGAGAGAGTGTATGAGTTCGCCCCATTCTCTCTCCTAAAACCTTCCTGAACCAACCACCCCTCGATCGGGGTGGTTTTTTTGCCCTCAAACCTTTTCGGCGCAGGAGATGCCGTCGAGGGCGGAGGAGACGATGCCTCCGGCGTAGCCCGCGCCTTCGCCGGCGGGGTAGAGGCCGGGGACGCTGACGTGTTCGAGGGTCTCCGGATCCCTGGGGAGACGCACGGGGGATGATGTGCGGGACTCGACGCCGAGAAGGAGGGCGTCATTGGTGTAATAGCCCCTCATTTGCCGCTCCACAACCGGGAAAACGCGACGGAGCCTCGATGCGACGTGCTCCGGAAGGAGCTCGTGCAGAGGCGAGGAGAGGACTCCCGGGTGATACGAGGTCTTGGGCAGGTCCTTTGAGACAATGCCCCTGCAGAAGTCTTTCATACGCTGGGCCGGGGCGGCGAGGGGATGTCTCGCGCCGTGGCCGTTAACCCATTCGAACATTTTCCTTTCGACATCCCTTTGGAAATCCATAAGGGCGAACGGGCCGGTGTATTCCGCCGGCTGGTCGCCGGGCTCTATCTGCACCACGACTCCTGCATTGGCCCATTTTGAGTTGCGGGCGGAGTTGGACATTCCGTTGAGGACAATGGTGCCTTCTTCGGTGGGGGAGGGCACGAGGATGCCGCCTGGGCACATACAGAAGGAGAACACTCCGCGGCCGTCCACCTGCTGGACGAAGGAGTACTCCGCCGTAGGCATGAACGGCTGGTATTTGCCGTGATAACGGATGTTATTGATGAGCCACTGAGGATGCTCAACCCTGACGCCGAGGGCGAAACCCTTGGCCTCCAGGGCCCAGCCGTTGCGTTCGAAGATTTCGTAAATATCCCTTGCGGAATGGCCTGTCGCAAGAATTACCTTGCGTGCGCGGAAGACCTCGTCTCCGGCTTTGACTTCAAAGCCGTCGTCAGTCCGGACAATATCGCTGACCCTGCTGTCGAAATGGTATTCTCCTCCGAGCTCTTCGATGTGGAGGCGTATCGCTTCCACTATGACCGGGAGCCTGTCGGTGCCTATATGCGGGTGCGCGTCAATCAGGATTGACGGATTGGCGCCGAAACGGACAAGTTGGTGGAGCACTTCGCGGACGTCGCCGCGCTTTGTCGAACGGGTGTATAGTTTCCCGTCGGAGAATGCGCCGGCACCGCCCTCGCCGTAGCAGTAGTTGGAATCGGGATTGACGATGCCCTCGGTGGAGAGTTTCGCCATATCGGTCTTGCGGCGGTGAACGTCCTTGCCGCGCTCGAGGATGACGGGCCTCAAGCCCCTCTGCAGGAGCTTGAGCGAAGCGAAAAGCCCGGCAGGGCCCGCCCCGATGACGATAACCGGCTCGGCGCCATGGACGTCCTTGTCCTCGGCAAGAGAGTATGGCTCGGGCTTTTCTCCCTCGCGGTAAGCCTGCACGCGCAGCCGCCAGAGAATCTCCTGCCGCGCATCCAGCGACCGCTTCACAACAACAGCCGCCGCCACCTTCTCCGTCTTCACCCCCAGCGCCTTCGCCGCAGCCGCCCTGAGCTCCTCCTCCGGAAGCTCCTTCCCGATCTTTACTGCTAATTCAAATTCTTTCATATTGCTATGAGAGATAGACACTGTCCCGTTAAAAAGCCGTAAACGCCCATGTTTTCGTGAATGGGAGGGGCCCATCGGTAGATGGGAGGGATAGGACCGCAGGTCCGTAGTTTTTTAACGGGACAGTGTCTATCTCTCTTCAAGATACCATTTGTATAAACGGGCAATGCCTTCGTCGATGCCGATGCGGTGGTGCCAGCCGAGGGAGTGGAGTTTGGAGACGTCTGTCAGCTTGCGGAGGGTGCCGTCGGGCTTGGAGGAGTCCCAGAGGAGCTGTCCCTTGAAGCCGATGAGAGCCTTGATCTTCAGGGCGATGTCGCGGATGCTGATCTCTTCGCCGGTGCCGACGTTGATGTGGCAGTTGCGCACTTCGGGTATGCCGTCGGAATTGACCTTTGCGCCGGCCGAAACGTCCTTGAAATCGACATTGAGGAGCACGTGGACGCTGGCGTCCGCCATTTCCTCGCTCCAAAGGAATTCCCTCATGGGGGAACCCGTGCCCCAGAGCGTGACCGACTCCGGCCTGATGCCGTATTTGGCCAGTACTTCGAGAATCTCCTTATCGGGCGCGCTGCCGTCGACGCCTTCGACGGGGCGGAGGGAAAGGTCCCTGCGGACGGCTTCCCAGTCGCCTTTTTCAAGGCATGCGGCAAGGTGGAACTTGCGCAGCATCGCGGGGAGGACGTGGCTCTTTTCGAGGTGGAAATTGTCGCGCGGGCCGTAGAGGTTCGTCGGCATCACGGCGATGTAGTTGCAACCGTACTGGATCGAGAAGCTCTCGCAGAGCTTGAGTCCGGCTATCTTGGCTATGGCATAAGGCTCGTTGGTGTACTCGAGGGGGGAGGTGAGGAGGCAGTCCTCCTTCATCGGCTGGGGTGCCTCGCGGGGATAGATGCAGGTCGAACCTAGGAAGAGGAGCTTCTTGACTCCGTGGGCGTAGCTCTCGCCGATGACGTTCTGTTGGATCTGGAGGTTGCGCCAGATGAAATCGGCCCTGTAGCGGAGGTTTGCCATAATGCCGCCCACGAAGGCAGCGGCGAGGACGACGGCGTCAGGCTTTTCCTCGTCGAAGAAGGCCTTTACGGCAGCCCCGTCGAGAAGGTCGAGCTCGGCGTGGGTGCGGCCAACAAGGTTAGTGTAGCCGCGGGAAAGCAGGTTGTTCCAGATGGCGGATCCGACAAGGCCCCTGTGGCCTGCGACGTAGATTTTTGAGTTTTTATCGAGCATAGAGCTTCCTGACTTTCTCTTTGTCGTGACGTACCATAATCTTCACAAGGTCTTCGAAGGAGGTCTTGCGGGGGTTCCAGCCGAGCTCGCGGACGGCTTTCGACGGGTCGCCGAGAAGCCTGTCCACTTCCGCCGGACGGAAGTATTTGGGATCGACTTCGACGAGCACGCGGCCGTCTTCGCCGATGCCCTTCTCCTCGAGCCCGGAGCCTTCCCAGTGGACCGGAATGCCGGCCTCGGCGAAGGCGAGGGTGCAGAATTCCCTCACGGAGTGGCACTCGCCGGTCGCGATTACGTAGTCGTCCGGCTGCTCCTGCTGGAGGATCAGCCACATACATTCTACATAATCGCGCGCGTAGCCCCAGTCGCGTAGAGCGTCGAGGTTGCCGAGGTAGAGCTTGTCCTGGTGGCCGGCGGCTATGCGTGCGGCGGCGAGGGTGATCTTCCTCGTGACGAAGGTCTCGCCGCGGCGCTCCGACTCGTGGTTGAAGAGGATGCCGTTGGAAAGGTACATCCCGTAGCTCTCGCGGTAGTTCTTTATTATCCAGTAGGCGTAGAGCTTGGCGACGCCGTAAGGGGACCTCGGGTAGAACGGGGTAGTCTCCTTCTGCGGTATCTCCACGACCTTTCCGAAGAGCTCGGAGGTCGATGCCTGGTAGATCCTGCACTTGTCGGCGATGCCGGCGGTGCGGACCGCCTCGAGGAGGCGGAGCACGCCGTTGGCGTCAGTGTCGGCAGTGAATTCCGGGACGTCGAAGGAGACCTTGACGTGGCTCTGGGCGGCGAGATTGTAGATCTCGTCCGGCTTCACCTCGGACACTATCTTCACTAGCGAGCTCGAATCCGTCATGTCTCCCCAGTGGAGGTTGACTAGACGGCCTTTTTTCATGTCCCTGACCCATTCGTCGAGGTAGAGGTGTTCGATGCGTCCGGTGTTGAACGACGAACTGCGGCGGATAATGCCGTGGACTTCATATCCTTTTTCAATGAGGAATTCGGCGAGGAACGATCCGTCCTGGCCTGTGATTCCGGTGATGAGAGCTTTTTTCATTTATCGAGTTGAGAGAATTTCGAATTGAGGCTTTTGAACTCAGGTACTATATCTTTCATGAGTGCGACGGTCTTCATCTCGTCAAAGTCGTGGCTGGCTTTGATTAGGGCGTCGATTCTCGAGGAGACCTCGTCGAAATCGTATTCGCGGACCTTCGCTATCATAATCTTATCGTGGGAAGTAGCGGTAGTGTTCTCGGATGTTGCAAGAAGCTCTTCGTAGAGCTTTTCGCCGTGGCGGAGCCCTGTAAACTCTATCTTGACGCCGGTCCTTCCGGAAAGGGTTATCATCTTCTTTGCAAGGTCGACTATCTTCACGGGCTCTCCCATGTCGAAGATATAGATCTCTCCGCCATGGCCCATGCTTCCTGCCTCGAGAACGAGGCGGCAGGCCTCAGGGATAGTCATGAAGTAGCGTATGATGTCGGGGTGAGTCACCGTCACGGGACCGCCGGCTTCGATCTGCCTGCGGAACAGCGGGATGACGCTGCCGTTGGAGCCGAGGACGTTGCCGAAACGGGTCGTGATGAACTGCGTTGCGCCCTCTTTCGAGGCTATTTTCTTTGCGAGGGACTGTACGTAGATCTCGCAGATACGCTTCGAACAGCCCATCACGTTTGAGGGATTGACGGCTTTGTCGGTAGAAATCATGACAAATTTCTTCACGCCGTACCTGACCGAAAGATCGGCGAGGATCTTAGTCCCGAGGACGTTGTTCTGGATGGACTCGGAGACGTTGTCCTCCATCATCGGGACGTGCTTGTAGGCGGCGGCGTGGAAAACGTACTCAGGCTTGTACTGGGAGAAAATCTGCTCCATCCTGTCCGCCGAGGCTATATCCGCGACGATGGTCGGAGCTTCGATGTTACGCCAGTTGTTCTCGAGTTCAAGCCTGATGTCGTGGAGGGGAGTCTCCGCCTGGTCCACGAGGATGAGCTGGTAGGGGTTGAAGGATGCGACCTGCCTCATGATTTCGCTGCCGATGGATCCGGCGGCGCCGGTTATGAGAACCCTTTTGCCCTCCAGATGCTTCCTGATGGAGTCCATGTCAATCTGGATGGGGTCACGCATCAAGAGATCCTCGATATCTATGGCTTTGATCTCGCCGGAGAACATTTCTCCGGTGGAAGTGCTGTCGGATATCTGTTTGGCGACATAGAGGCGTATGTTCTCCTTCAGGAGGATGTCCGCGAGTCCGGTCTCGTGGAGGGCCTCCATCTTGTCGGGGATTACGATGACGGCGCGGACTTTCTTTTCGCGGAGGTGTTCGGCGATGTCAGCGTTGTTGAGATAGACATTCGCCCCCAGAAGCACCTTGCCGGCCATCGAAGGGTCGTCCGAGATAAAGCCTTTGAGGGTGAAATTGTGGTCCGAGTTGAGCGGAAGGGACTTCGCCAGAGCCGCCCCGCCTCCTCTTGTACCGTACACGAAGACAGGAAGACTGTCGGAGCGGGAGTGGCTGATTTCGTCGTAGAGGGATTTGATGATGAGTCTCATCGTCACCATGAGCACGAAACACACCAGATACGAAATCACCAGCACCGAGACAGGGACTATCTGTATGTTGGCGGTGTACTGGATGATGAGGTCCGCGACGAGGACGGTCAGCATGGAGAGCGACTGCGCGGCGAACAGGTTCATCAGATCCACGAAAGAGGAGAGCCGGAGGACGTTCGAATAGGTCCTGAATATTCTGAAAAAGACTACGTCCACGGCGACGATGACGCCGACGGACACCCACATCATACCTCTCTGGCCCATTACAAACGTGAAGTCCGTTCTTATAAGGTATCCTATCAGCACGGACAGGGCGACGATGAAGATGTCGAAAATAAGTATCGTCCAGGAAGGAAGGACCTTCGAGGAGAATATTCTCCGGAGGAATCCGGGTACTTTTTCTTCTGCCATTGCTCAAAAAGTGGTTAGCCCACAAATTTAGTCAAACCCGATGACTTTTACAACCGCCGCAAATAATTCAAAGACTTTTTAAAAATTTTAACCGTCAGTATTTGTCGATTGGAAAAAAAAACTTATATTAGCACGTTAATTAACACAAAAACCCATTATGGCCTACACAGTAACAACCAAATCTTCCTACGGAGACCGCTTGAAAAAAGCCCTCCAGGGAGTGGTGATGGGATTCTTCCTCATCATCGCCGCGACTGTCATGCTCTTCTGGAACGAAGGAAGGACAGTCAAGACAACAAGGATGCTCAAGCACGCCGCCAAGGAGTGCGTCGAGCTTGGCGACATCAACTCGGTCAACCCCGAGATGAATGGCAAGATGATCCACGCCAATGGCCCCGCGACCACTGACGACATCCTTGTCGACAGCAAGTTCCAGGTCAGCACCGAGACCCCTGCAATCAAGCTCAGCAGGGACGTCGAGTTCTATCAGGTCCAGGAGCACCAGCACTCCGAGACCAAGGACAAAGTCGGCGGCGGCCAGGAGACAGTGACTACCTACACCTACGACACCGGCTGGGTCGGCAGTCCGATCAATTCAGCCAATTTCTATGATCCCAATGCTGAAGGCCTCGGCCGCAACATCGTCCTTTATGAGGTCGAGGATGAGAATTTCCTCGCAGAGAATGTTGCTTTCGGCGCCTACAAGCTCCCTGAAATGCTCTATTCGCAGATGAGCGACTGGCAGGACCTTGTCCCCAACTGCAGTGAAGAGTTCATAAAGGCTTTCGACAGTGAGCTGCTCTCCCATTGGACAGTCCCCGTCGGGACCTCCCTTTTCCACGTGAGTGGCAACACCCTCTACATCGGCCGCAACCCCAATGCTCCCGAGGTCGGTGATGTAAGGATCAACTTCCAGGTTGTCCGTCCCGCAGACGTCTCCATCCTTGCGGTCGTCGACGGTGATTCTTTCAAGAAGTTCGAGGACAAGAACGGCTACAGCCTCGGTTCCCTTTCCGTCGGTACCCTTTCCGCCGACGAGATGTTCACCGCTGAGCACAGCGCCAACAAGACGATGGCCTGGATCATCCGTATCCTCGGTCTCATCATGCTCGTCTGGGGCTTCAACAACATCTTCGACATCCTTACCCACCTTGCCAAGGTCCTTCCGTTCCTCGGAAGCATCGTCGGCTTCGGCGCCAAGATCCTCGCCTGGATCATCGCTATTCCCTGGTGGCTCATCGTCATCGCTATCGCGTGGATATGGTATCGTCCTGTTCTCGGCATCCTGCTGCTTATCGCGGCATGCGGACTTATCTATCTCGCTGTCATGAACGGCAAGAAGAAGAAAGCCGCCGAAGCCGCTGCAGCTACCGCCGAGCCCGCTCCGGCACCCGCTCCGGCACCCGCTCCGGCACCCGCTCCGGCAGAAGCTCCCGCAGCTCCCGCTGAGGAAGAGAAGCCCGCTGAATAAGGCTTCTTCCTTCTGACAATAAAGGCGCAACCTTCAGGGATGCGCCTTTATTTTTTTGCTCTCGGGTGGGCCGAGGCGTACACTTTTTTGAGTTTTTCAGGGGAGAGGTGGGTGTAGACCTGGGTTGCGGCGAGGGAGGAGTGGCCGAGCATCTCCTTGATGGAGTTGAGGTCGGCGCCGTCGGAGAGGAGGCCGGTCGCGACGGAGTGTCGGAGGACGTGGGGCGAACGGCGGCCGGTTATACCCGGGACGCCGGCGAGTTCACGCTTCACGGTCCTGTCTACATACACGGTGTATAACGGTTTCCCGCTGTCGGTAAGGAGCAGGGGAGAGTCGGGGGACTGGGGACCGAACCGGCCGTCGGCGACAGCCTCATAGACGCCGACTTCGGCGATGACCTCGTCGAGGACGGGAATTTCCCTCATCTTGTCTCCCTTGCCCCTGACGGAAAACACTTTGCGTTTTGCGTCCAGGGAGGAGCGCGTGAGCGAAATCAGTTCGCTCCGGCGTAGACCGCAGTTGAAAAGGAGGAGTATGATTGTCCTTGAAAGCAGTTTGCCGTAGTAGGAAGGATCTCCGGAAAGGGCTTCCGCTTCGGCTGGAAGATATGCCGTGGACGAGAAATATTCTTCCAGGGAGGATGCCCTGTAGTATTCCGGGAGGTGACGGTCGAGTTTCGGCCGGGAAACGGCCTTGACCGGGTTGGATTTCAGGACGCCTTCCCTGACAAGGTATTTCGAGAAGCCGCTGAGGACAGAAAGGTGAAGGTGGACAGTCCTCGCGGAGTCCCTTTTGAGAAGATCGACTTCGTAGCTGCGGATTATCTGGGGGAGGAGCGATTCTTCCGCGGGGGTGCCGCAGAAGGCCTCGAAGGAATCGAGGACTTCGCCGTAGATGGCGACAGTTCTCGGCGAGTAACGCCTCACCGAGCCCGTGTAGAGCAGGTATTTTTCTTTCCAGGAACTCATTTGACAGGCGTGAGACCCAGCCCTGAGGCCGTCTCTCTCATAAGGGCGTCGGCCGCTTCGAATTCATTGGGAATCTCCCCGTCGAGGATTGCGTTCTTGACCCTTTCTTTAATTATACCTATGGTGTTGCAGGGACCTATGCCATAGACTTCCATCACATAGTCTCCGCTGATGGGATTCTTGAAATTGCGGATTGCATCGAGCGCTTCCACCTTCGCGATCTTCTCCATGACGAGCTGGAAGTTGGCCTTGATCCTCGCGACTTTGGCCGGGTTCTTCGAAGTGATGTCGGCGTTGCACAGGAGCATGAGGTCCTCCAGGTCGTTGCCGGCGTCGAAGACGAGCCGGCGGACGGCCGAGTCGGTCACCTCGCCGTCCACGAGGGCTATGGGCCTGAGGTGGAGGCTGACGAGCTTCTGGACGTATTTCATCTTCTCGTTGGCGGGCATCTTCATCTGGCGGAATATGACCGGAACCATCCTTGCCCCGATGACCTCGTGGCCGTGGAAGGTCCAGCCCGTCCCGGCTACAAAGCGCTTGGAAGCCGGCTTGCCGATGTCGTGGAGAAGGGCGGCCCAGCGGAGCCAGACGTTGGGTGACGTGCGGACGGATGCCGTCCAGCCGTCGCCGTCCTCTTCCGGAGTGTAATCCATCAGCTCTCCGCGGGCGATCGCCGCCTCTTCGAGGACTGCGACGTTGTCCACTACCTGGAGAGTGTGGGAGAAGTTTTCCTTGTGGCCCCTGCCGTCGACAGTCTCGACGCCTTTGAGCTTGACAAGGTCCGGGAGTATTTCTTTCAGCAGCCCGGTCTCTTCGAGAAGGGCGAAGCCTTTCGAAGGACGGTGGGTGAGGAGTATCTTGGAGAGTTCCTCCACGATGCGCTCCTTCGAGAGGATAGCCATCCTAGCTGTGTTGCGCTTCATGGATTCGATGGACTCCGGCACTATGCGGAACGGGTGCTCCTCGGTGGAGAGACGGCAGGCGAAACGCACTGCGCGGAGCATCCGGAGAGGGTCGTCGCTGTAGGTAGTGTCCGGATCGAGGGGGGTGCGGATGATGCCCTCGGCGAGGTCGCGGATGCCGCCGAACGGGTCCACGAGCGCGCCGAAGTCCTCCTCCTGGAGACTGAAGGCCATGGCGTTGATTGTGAAATCGCGCCTGAGCTGGTCCTCCTCGAGAGTCCCGTCCTCGACGACGGGCTTGCGGGAAGTCCTGTCGTAGGACTCCTTCCTCGCTCCGACGAACTCTATCTCGAGGCCCTTCCAGTGGAACATCGCGGTGCCGAAATTGCGGTAAACGGCTACATTGCGCGCACCGACCTTCCTGGCCACCGCCTCGGCAAGGTCGATGCCGCTGCCTTCCACCACGACGTCTATGTCGCCGGAACCCTTGCCGTAGAGGAAGCAGTCCCTGACATATCCGCCGATGACGAAGGCCCGCACGCCCTTTTCGGCGGCGGTCCTTCCGATGATGCGGAAGATGGGGGAGTCAAGGTATCCTTCGGTTATCGTTGCCATCACATTTCTTCCCAGAGCGGGGCTTTTTCGACAAAGACGAAGCCGTCGCCTTCGCGGCGGAACATGAAGGTCTTTGTGCCGTTGGTTATCACTATGTATTTGACATCCAGAATGTTGTTATAGCGGAGAGCCTGATCCGTCACCGTGCTGTCAAGGGTTACTTCCGGCCGCTTGCACTCAACTATCATAAGGGGCTTGCCGCTGCCGCGCTCCCAGACCACGATGTCGGCCCGGAGCGCCTTGCCGGCGCCGTAGACCATCCCGACCTCGGACATCATCATGTGGACCGGTACCTTCAGGCCGTCCCGAAGAACGCCGATGAACCACTGCCTCACCTCCTCTTCGGGGGTGAGAGCGACGTCCTTTTTTCTCAGCGGATCGTAGATTGTCCTTGCGTTACCTTCCATAGACACGCAAAATTAGAAAAAAAATAACTATATTGCGAAGCTAACCGGAAATATAACACCAGCACTATGATTGAGCGCAAACTTGTCATCGACTACATAGACTATTTTTCCATCGACGAGATGGAGCCCGCGGATCAGGAACTCGTAGCGGCCGCCATCGACGCCCAGAAGGGCTCCTACTGCCCCTATTCCCACTTCAGGGTCGGCGCCGCCCTCCGTCTTGAGGACGGGACTGTCGTCAAGGGCTCCAACCAGGAGAACAACGCCTATCCCGCCGGCCTCTGCGCCGAGAGGACCGCGATGTTCGCCGCCGGGGCCAATTTCCCCGACAAGGCTTTCGACACCCTCGCCATCGTGGGCAGCGACGAAAACGGCATCTGCGAGACCCCCGCGACCCCTTGCGGCGAGTGCCGCCAGGTGATGGCCGAGTACCAGGCCAAGGGCGGCCGTCCGCTGAAGATCATCCTTGTAGGAAGAAACAAGATACAGAAATTTTCAAAGGTGGACGACCTTCTGCCGTTCATTTTCGACAGTATAAAGGCGGGACAGGTTTTCTAATAAGAAAATTATTACTACCTTTGCGCTCCGGGGTAAGTCTTACACGACCAGCTCCCTCTGAACTCCCCCAGGGCCGGAAGGCAGCAAGGGTAGGAGGTCGTAGCGGTGCGATGTAATTAAGCTTACCCCTTTTTCTTTTTCCATCTCCCCCAAAAATATTTGCTTTGTGCTTTAACTTTCACTATATTTGTTAGTGACCTAAATTTTAAAGTTATGGAAATCAGAGTGAAGTCATTGAAGTTCGACGCGGACGAGAAGCTTCTCGCCTATGTCGACAAGAAGGTGTCAAAGCTTTCCAAGTTTTTTGACGGGGTCGACCCTGTCGACGTGACGCTGTCCCTGCTCCACGAGCCGGACAACAAAAATGTCTCCATCCAGGCCCACATTCCCGGCGAGGATCTCATCATCGAGCGCAACGCCAAGACCTTCGAAGAGGCCGTGACCGAAGCGGTGGACCTTATGAAGGAAAGGATCATCCGCGCCAAGGAAAAGAAATTCGACAAATAATTGGCAGCCAAAGGTTACGCCGCTCTTGCGCAGCAGTGCGCAGACATTATTGAAGACGCTCGCAGGGGCGTCTTCAAGAGTGTCTATCTGCTTATGGGCGAAGAACCTTACTATCCTGATCTCGTCTGCAAGGCCATAATGGAATACGCCCTGCAGGAGTGGGAGAGGGATTTCAACGAGACAGTTTTCTACGGGGCGGACGCGGATGCCGAGAAGGTCATCACGGCCGCCCGCCGTTTTCCGATGATGGCCGAGCGCCAGGTCGTGGTGGTCAAGGAAGCCCAGGCGATGAAGGAGCTCGAGCAGCTCGCTCTCTACTGCGAGAACCCTCTTCCCGAGACCGTTTTCATCATCTGTCTCCACGGTGCCAAGGCCGACAAGCGCAGGGCCCTTTACAAGAACGCCCTGAAAGTCGGCATCGTCGTGGAGTCGCCCCTTCTTCGGGACTACGAACTCCCCGGCTGGATAAGTGAATACTACAGGAGCCTTTCCCTTGAGATAGACCCTGAGGCGGCCGGCCTTCTTGCGGAAGCCGCCGGGACGGACCTCAGCCGTATTGCGGCCGAGACCGAGAAACTCCTCAAGAACCTTCCGGTCGGCACGAAGAGCGTCTCCGCGGCCGACATCGAGCGAAACGTCGGCATCAGCCGCGAGTTCTCGGTGTTCGAGCTTACCCGCCAGCTCTCGATGAAAAATGCGCCCAAGGCTCTTCGCACGGCCTTTTTCATAGGAAGCGCGCCGCGCTTTATGCTGGCGATGTCCGTCGGAGCTCTTTTTACCCATTTCCAGCGCATCCTCCGCTACGAGGCCCTTCTGGAAAAGGACCCTCATCCGGCCCAGGAAGACAAGATTCGTGTCCTCGGCGTCAGCCCCTACTTTTTCCGTGAATATGACGCCGCTGTGGCTAATTATCCGCTGCGAAAGTGCATGGCCGTCATCTCCCTTCTCGCGGAGTACGATTACCGCAGCAAAGGAGGCGACGGCGGGGAGGCGACCCAGGGCGAACTCCTGACGGAACTTGTGTCTAAAATCCTGAACATCTGATATGTCAGTAATCGAAATCAAAAACGTAACCAAGACCTTCGGCGAGAAAGTAGCCATCGAGGGCATCAACCTCACCATCCCCGAAGGCAGGATCTTCGGTCTTCTCGGCCCCAACGGCGCCGGCAAGACCACCCTCATCCGCATCATCAACAGGATCACCATCCCTACCGAAGGGACCGTCCTTTTCGACGGTCACCCCATCACCGACGCCGATGTGGCCAAGATAGGCTACCTCCCCGAGGAGCGCGGCCTCTATCGCAAGATGAAGGTCGGCGACCAGGCCATGTACCTGGCCCGCCTCCGCGGGATGTCCCAGGCCGAGGCGACCGCGGCCCTCAAAAAGTGGTTCATCCGTTTCGGCATCCAGGACTGGTGGGACAAGAAAGTCGAGGAGCTCTCAAAGGGCATGGCCCAGAAGCTCCAGTTCATAACGACTGTCGTCCACAAGCCTTCCCTGATGATTCTCGACGAGCCCTTCTCCGGCTTCGACCCCGTCAATGCGGAGGTCATACGCAAGGAAATCCTCCGCCTCAAGGAGGAAGGCGCGACCATCATCCTCTCGACCCACAACATGGAGTCCGTCGAGGAACTCTGCGACGAGATAGCCCTTATCAACAAGTCGCACCTTGTCGTCACGGGCGGCGTCGATGAAATCCGCCGCCGCTATGGCAGCTCCAACATCGAAGTCATCTACACCGGTGAGGCCCTCTCTCCCGTCGAGGGAGTGTTCTCGGTGCTTTCCGACGAGGAGGTTTCCGGCCGCCACACCGCGGTGCTTTCGCTCGCGGACGGCATCACTTCCAACGCCGCCCTGCAGGCGGTCATCGCCGCCGGAGTCGCCCTCAACTCCTTCAAGGAGCTCATCCCGCGCATGAACGACATCTTCATCAAACTAGTCACAGAGGAGGCCTAGAATATGAATTTAAGCAAACTAAATATCGTCATCGGAAGGGAGTACCTCAACAAGGTCAAGAAAAAGTCCTTCCTCCTCACGACCTTCGGCGTCCCGGTGCTTTTCGTCGCCGTCTACGCTCTAATGATATATATTATGCTCGGCGCCAAGGACGAGGCAAAGACCGTCGCGGTCAGCGACCCCTCCGGCATCGTGATGCCCTTCATGGAGGACAGCGACATTCTCGTGTTCAAGGACTACACGTCAACTCCGGTCGATTCCCTCAAGAACAACCTTGCCGCCGAAGGCGTCGACATCCTCCTCGCCGTGTCTCCTCTCGACAGTGTCGCCCGCACGGTCACTGCGAGGACCTTCTCCGAGAAGCCCCTCGGCGTGGAGTCCAAGGACGCCATCGAAAGGCGGCTCTCCAACGCGATAGGCGACTACAGGATGAAATCCTACAACATCTCCGGCCTTGAAGACATCATCTCGGATGTCAAGGTCAAGGTCCCGCTGGTCTCCTTCACAGTCGATGAGAAGGGCAACGAGCAGATATCCCAGTCCGAGGTCTTCATGATTATTTCGATGGTCCTCGCGATGGCCCTCTATATGTTCATCGCCCTGTTCAGCGGCATGGTCATGAACAGCGTCATCGAGGAGAAATCCTCGAGGGTCGTCGAAGTCCTGGTCTCCTCCGTCAGCTCGACCGAACTGATGTTCGGCAAGATCATAGGCGTCGCCCTCGTGGCCCTGACCCAGTTTACCTTGTGGATAGTGCTCTCCGGAGTCATCATATTCGGCATCAGCAGCGCAGTGGGAGTGGACAAGCTCGCCGGCTCCGCGGACGCCGCGCAGACGGTGATGGCGATGGAAGGGATGGACGGTACGGCTGTCGCCGGAGTCGATATCGCGGCGCTGACCGACACGACGGCGGTCGCCGCAGCCGATTCCCTCGCGGCTCCGACCGGCATCGACGCCGTATTCGGGACCGTCGCCTCCCTCAACTACCCGCTTATCATCTTCTCCTTCCTCATCTACTTCGTGTTCGGATACCTGCTCTATGCGTCGCTATTCGCGGCAATCGCCTCCTCCGGAGAGAATGCCGCCGACACTCAGCAGCTCCAGATACCCGTAACCGTCCCTCTTCTCATCGGCTTCTTCATCGCATTCTACGCATTCAAGGCGCCGGACAGCGCGATAGTCTGGTGGGGGTCCATAATTCCCTTCACTTCGCCCATCGTGATGCTGGCGAGGATCCCGTTCGGAGTGCCCGCCCTTGACCTCATCCTGTCGATAGGCCTTCTCATCCTGACCTTTGTCGGATGCGCCTGGGCCAGCGCCAAGATCTACAAGGTCGGCATCCTGATGTACGGCAAGAAATCCACATTCAAGGACCTTTGGAAATGGTTTAAACAAAAATAATTATGAACAGGATCAAAACATTAGTCCTCTCCGTCGCCGCCATCGCTGCGGCTTCGCTTGCTGTCGCCCAGGACGGCGCCGGCGACGGATTCACTTTCGAGTGGTCGCGCAAGGCGATGGACGGCAGCCGCGCCGGGATCATCCCCGTCACGGCGGAGAACGTCGACACCGCCCTCGGCCATTTCGACGGCACGACCTATGTCGCTCCCAACGGCCGCAAATTCAAGAGCGGCTGCACTCCCGCGGTTGCAAAGCTCCTCATCGACGCGCAGCCCGGCATGGCGAAAGTCAAGGAAGTCATCGGCCACTCCGCCGAGCTTATGCCCTGCGGCGCTCCCGAGTCCGCCATCTCCGACTGGTTCATCGACTGCCTCATGGCCGAGACCGAGAAGATCTCCGGAAAGAAAGTCGATATCGGCTTCGCCAACCACGGCGGCATCCGCATAGATATGCCTAAGGGAGACATCCTTCTCGACCATATCTACTCGATGTTCCCCTTCAGGAACTACCCCTGCTACGTGGCCCTCAAGGGCAAGGATATCAGGCCCATCATTAACAGGATGGCCGAGCATCCGGAGCTTATGGGCTGCGGCGGTATCCGCCTTGTCTTCAAGGATGGCAAGGTCGTCTCCGCCACGGTCGACGGCAAGCCGCTCGACGACAACAAGGTCTACGGCGTAGCGACCAACAACTTCCTCCTCAACGGCGGCGACGGCTTCTCCATCGCCCGCGGCGCGAAGGAAGTCATAATGGGCGACGTCCAGATCAAGGAATTTATGGTCGAGCACATCCGTAACCTGACTGCGGAGGGAAAGGAAGTTTCATACAAGGCCGACGGCCGCATAACCATCGAGTAGCGCCATGAAAAAGAAAATAATAGTATCAACCGTCTGCGCAGTGCTTCTCTGCTGCGCCCTCGTCGCCGTCACCCTTCTGTGCAACAGGAACGCTGACAAGCACCTCATAATCCTCCACGTCAACGACACCCACAGCCATTTCGAGCCCGTCCCGATGGATGAGGACGGAACCGTCCTTCTCGGCGGCGTCATCGAAAGGGCCGCCTACATCGACAGCCTCCGCAAGGCCGAAGGCGCGGAGAATATCCTTCTCCTCCACGCCGGAGACTTCTCGCAGGGGACATCCTATTTCTCCGAACTCGGAGGTGACCTAGAGATCGAGACTATCAACGCCATGGGCTACGACGCCGTCTGCCTCGGAAACCATGAGTTCGACAACGGCCTCGAAGAGCTCGGCCGCCGTCTCGCCATGATTAACTGCCCTGTCGTCTGCGCCAACTACGATTTCTCGACCTTCGAGGCGGGGAAGTACATCACTCCCTACACCATCGTCGAGAAGGCCGGCCTCAAGATCGGCATCACTGGCATTATCTGCAATCTGTCTTCAATGATCGACCGCGACACCGCGGACCGTCTCCCTTCTTTCGACCAGGCGGAGTCCATCAACAAGTGGGCTAAGTACCTCAAGGAAGAGGAGCACTGCGACATCGTCATCGCCCTCAACCACATCGGTTTCGAGGATGAAGACTACATCGATCCCAGGATGGTCGCAGACACCCGCAACGTCGACCTCGTCGTCGGCGGTCACTCCCACACCTTCCTCGAGGAGATGGCCTATGCCTCCAACCTCGACGGCGTGGAAGTCCCCATCGTCCAGGACGGCTGCTGGGGCGAGTACATCGGCCGTATCGACGTCAGAAGGAAATAATCAGAAGGCTTTAAGCCAGCTCAGTGAGTCGGGACCTTCGTTGAAAAGAAGGTCCATCACGGAGAGATTCTCCTGGAAGCCGTACTTTCCGGAAAAGACCTGGAAGTACGGCTTCGCTATACCCAGCTCCTTTAGGACGGTGTCCGGCTTCTTGGGGTCTATCGAGTAGCGGTAGTCGTCCTCCGCCTCCGCCGCGAACGAATCGGAGAGCCTGATGTTGCAGGCTATCCCGGTCTTTTCGAGGAAATACCGTATGAGGGATAGGTTGTATTCAAAAAGGCTCTCTTCGCCGCTTTCCATTATTTTAAATAAGGAGTCCCTGTAGTAATCGAACCATGGGGAGGTGCGGTATGCTGAGTCGAGCGCCCTTTCGTTGCGAAGGAGCCAGGGCGTAGAGTAGTCTATCTTCACGGAGAGAATCGGCATCTTCGGGGCGGCGTGGACGATCGGGACCGAAATGGTCTCGACTCCGCCCGCCGCGGCGATGCGGCAGCGGGTCCGGTAGCTCTGCTTGCGGTAGTTCTCCGATGCTTCAAGCACCACTTCAGACGGAATCACCCTGTCCGCGGACAGGGTGAAATCTCTTGCTGCAAGCGCGAACCAGCTCAGTGGAGGGCAATATGCGCTCGAGAGCAGCACTTCTATTCTATGGAACCCTTCTCTCCCTGGTTCATTGCGCGGATGATGCCGCGCTTGGAACCGCGGATGAAGTTGATGATGTTGTCGCGCTCCTCGGAAGGGAGGAAGCCGGACTCGACCTTGGCTACGCCGTCGGTGATGTTCATCCCCTGGAAGTAGATGGTGTCGTAGATATCCTTGATGTTGCGGATCTGGTCCGTGGTGAAGCCCCTGCGGCGGAGGCCGACGATGTTGACGCCGGCGTAGCAGACGGGGTCGCGGCCTGCGAGGACATACGGAGGGATGTCCTTGTTGATCTTGCAGGCGCCGCCGACCATCGCGTGGGTGCCGATCTTGGAGAACTGGTGGGCTTTGGTGCCGCCGCCTACGATGGCCCAGTCATCGACATCGGTCTCGCCGGCAAGGCCGACGTAGCTGACGAGGATGCAGTGCTTGCCGATCTGGCAGTCGTGGGCGATGTGGACATAGGACATCACGAGGGTGTCGTCTCCGACCCTGGTCACGCCCTTGCCGCTGGCCTTGGTGCCGCGGTTGATGGTCGCGCATTCGCGTATGTTGACCCTGTCGCCGATCTCGACCCAGGTCACTTCGCCTTCATACTTGAGGTCCTGCGGGATGGCTCCGACGACTGCGCCGGGGAAGACGGTGCAATCCTTTCCGAGCTTGACATATTCGAAAATAGTCGCGTGGGGGAGTATTTTGCAGCCGTCGCCGATTTCGACGTTGGCATCTATGTATGCGTAGGGGCCGACCTCGACGTTGTCGCCGAGTTTCGCCGACGGGTTAACTGTGGCGAGAGGGTGTATCTTAGTCATTGTTCTGTTTTTTTAGAAGTTGTCTTACGGCTTTTGCTGCTGTCGTGTTGATGCCGTGGCCGGGCTTGAAAGCGGTGATCTTCGCCTTCGGGAAGCCGCCGGCAAGGCGGATGTCGCCGATGAGGTCGAGGAGCTTGTGGCGGCCGCACTCGTTGGGGAAGCGGAGAGTAAGGTTGTCAAGGTAGCCTTCGCTGGTTACATTGATCTTCGGCTTGCCGACGAGGGATGCGATGGCGGAGAGCTGCTCGTCGCTCACGGGGTGTTCGACGATGACGATGGCGTTGTCCACGTCGCCGCCCTTTATGAGGTTGTTCTTGAAAAGGAACTCGATTTCGTGGAAGAAGACGAAAGTGCGGCAGACGGCAATCTCGGAAGCGTAATCGACGCTTTCGTCATAGGTGGCTTCCTGGATGCCGAGCACCTTGGAATTGAAATCCACCTTGAGATGGAAAGAGAAAGACTCTGCAGGCTCGATGCGGACGAAGGCTCCGGTGTTCTCGTATTTGATCTCTACGGGCTCGGAGAGCTCGAGCATCTTGCGGGGAACTCCCTGGTCCTTGGCCTTGATCGCTTCCACGTAGGGCTTGGCGCTGCCGTCGAGGATGGGAATCTCCAGCCCTTCGATCTCGATGACGGCGTTGTCTATGCCGAGGCCGGTGAGGGCGGACATGATGTGCTCGATGGTCACGACGGAGACGTCACCGACGGAAATGGTCGTGCTCCTTGCTGTAGAAGTCACGTTTTCGGCGAAAGCCGGTATTCTTACGGGGGTCTCCAGGTCGGTGCGGACGAACACGATGCCACTGTCAGCGGGAGCAGGACAAATCTTTATGCGGGAGAAAGTTCCGGTGTGCAGGCCTTTGCCTTCAAACTTTACGGCTTCTGCCACCGTCTGCTGCGTTGGATGCATAGTTCTTTCAGTCTTTGCCAGTCTTGGTTGGAATAGTTCGGGCAAAGATAGTCAAAAAAAATGATTCTGCAAGCGGATTACTCTTCTTCCGCGGCCATCTTGAAGCGTGCGTAGGCCTTCATGTAGAGTTTGGCGTCGATGACGGGGGAGCCGAGGAGGACCTGGCCTCCCTTGCGTATGTTTCCGATCACGCCGCCCTGGGCGCCGATCGTCGTGTTGTCGGCCATCTTGATGTGGCCTGCAATGCCGACCTGGCCCGCCAGGATGCAGTTCTTGCCGATCTGGGCGCTGCCGGCGATGCCGACCTGGGCGGCCATCACGGTGTTGTCCCCGATCTGGACGTTGTGGGCGATCTGGCAGAGGTTGTCTATCTTGACGCCGTTTCCGATCACGGTCGCTTCCATCTCCGAACGGTCGATGGTCGTGCAGGCGCCGATCTCGACGTTGTCGCCGATAATGACCTTGCCGAGGTGCTCTATCTTCTCCCAGGTGCCGTCGGGCTTCGGGACGTTGCCGAAGCCGTCGGAGCCGATGACCGCGTTGGAATGGATGATGACTCCGTCGCCTATGACCATCCCGGGGTAGATGCGGACGCCGGGGTAGAGGATGCATTTCTTGCCGATCTTGCAGTCGTCGCCGATATAGACCTGCTCATGGATGAGAGTTCCGTCGCCGACTACGGTGCGGCGGCCGACGTATGAGAAGGCGCCCACGGAGACTCCCTTGCCGAACTTCGTCGAGAAGAACCACTTTGCACGGCAGCTTTTGTGCGGCTTCGAGGCCCTGCGGGTCTTCGCGACGTGCTTGAGGAGGATGGCGAGGGCCTCGTAGGCGTTCTCGACCCTGACGAGGGTGGGGGAGACTTCACTCTTGGCCTCGAAGTCCTTGTTGACAAGAAGGACGGAGGCTTTGCAAGTGTAAACGTACTGCTCGTATTTGGGGTTCGCGTAGAAACAGAGGTCGCCTTCTGCGCCGTTCTCTATCTTGGCAAAACGCGTAACTTTCGCGTTTTCATTCCCTTCTACCGTGCCGTTGAGTATGACTGACAGCTGCTTTGCTGATAGTTCCATCTGGGTTAAATTTTACAATCATGCAAAAATAACAATTATTTTTGACGGATTGAAATATTTTTGTACCTTTGCACCCGTGAACGAGATAGAGGCCGAAAGGTTTCTATTTTTTTATGGGTACTATGGACAAAAAACTCATTACAGAGGCTGTAGAGCCTGTATTGGAAGAGATGGGATGTTTCCTCGTGGACCTGTCCGTGAGCGCTTCGAACGACATCGAAATCGTAATCGAAAAAGAGCTCGGCACCGTGGATATGGAAGACTGCGCGGAGGTGGACCGTTTCGTCCACTCCCGCTTCTCCCAGGACGAGGAGGATTACTCCCTTACCGTCTCCTCCGCAGGCATTGACAGGCCTTTCAAGGTGCTCCGCCAGTTTCAGAAAGCCGTCGGCAGCCGGGTCGTCGTGAGCCGCAAAGGCGGCAGCCGCGTAGTGGCTACGCTCGTGGACGCCGGCCTTGCGGAGATAGTCATCCGCTACTCCGCCCTCGAGGCCGTTGAGGGGAAGAAGAAAAAGGAGCTCGTCGAGCATGTCGATCACGTCGGCATGCAGGAAGTGACTTCCGTGGTTCCCTATATCGAGTTTGAATAAAAATATAACATATAAATAAAATGAAAGAAAAAAGAGAAAACGTGATTACCCTGATCGATGCTTTCAGGGATTTCAAGGAAGAGAAGAACATCGACCGTCCGGTTATGATGGGCGTCCTCAAGGACGTGTTCCTCACCCAGATCGCCAAGACCTTCGGCACCGCCGACAACTTCGACGTCATCATCAACGTCGACAAGGGCGACTGCGAAATCTACCAGAACTTCGACGTCGTCGAGGAGGTGGAGAATCCCGTGACCGAGATCACCCCGGAGCAGATCCTTGCCGAGACCGGCGAGGACGACTACGAGGTCGGTGACGTCTACACCAAGCCCTTCAACCTCGCGAGCTTCGGTCGCAGGGGCATCCTCAACATCCGCCAGAACCTTCAGGGCCGCATTCTCGACATCGAGAAAGCCAACGTTTTCAAGAAATACTCCGAGATGGTCGGTGACATCTTCACCGGCGAGGTCTATCAGACCTGGAAGAACGAGGTTCTCATCCTCGACGAGGACGGCAACGAGCTCCACCTGCCGAAGAGCGAGCAGATACTCGGCGAGCACTTCAAGAAGAGCGAGTCCATCCGCGCCATCATCAAGAGCGTCGAGATGAAGAACAACACGACCCCGTACATCACCCTCTCCAGGACTTCCAACGAGTTCCTCGAGAAGCTCTTCGAGATGGAGGTTCCCGAAATCTACGACGGCCTCATCACCATTAAGAAGGTCGCCCGCATCCCCGGCAAGAGGGCGAAGGTCGCCGTCGAGTCCTACGACGAGCGCATCGACCCGATCGGAGCGTGCATCGGCGTCAAGGGATCGCGTATCATGGGTATCGTCCGTGAGCTCCGCAACGAGAACATCGACGTCCTTCAGTGGACTTCCAACACCCAGCTCCTCATCCAGAGGGCCCTCAATCCCGCCCGCATTTCCCGTATCGACCTCGGTGAGAACCCTGAGGACAAGATCAAGGTCTATATGCAGAGCGAGGAGGTCAAGAAGGGTATCGGCAAGGACGGTGTCAACATCCGTCTGGCCGGACTTCTCGTCGGCCGTGAGATAGAGGTCTGGAGGGAGTTCCACGAGGACGAGGACGACGGTGACGACGTCCTTCTCTCCGAGTTCTCCAACGAGATCGACCAGTGGATCATCGACAAGCTCGAGAGCATCGGCTGCGACACGGCAAAGAGCGTTCTCGCCCTCTCTCCCGAGGACATCGCCCAGAGGGCCGACCTCGAGGACGAGACCGTCGAGGAAGTCCTTGCAATCCTCAGATCCGAATTCGAATAAACCGTTACGCGTATGGCAGAAATCAGACTGAATAAATTAATCAAACAGTACAACATCGGCCTCCAGACCCTCGTGGAATTCCTCAATTCCCTCGGGGCCGGTGTGGAGCAGAACCCTAACGCGAAGGTTTCGGACCAGTATCTCCCCGACCTCCAGAAGAAATTCGGCAAGGACCTTGAGCTCAAGGAGCAGGCCGAAAAGGTGGATGTCAAGCTCAACGAGATACTCGAGCGCTCCTCCCGCAAATCTTCCGCCGAGGAGGAAGAGGAGGAGGACTACGAGCCCGTCCGCGAGACCATCATCAAGAGCAACAACCTCTCCCGCGACATCCCCGCGAAGCAGGAAGAGCCCGTCTCCGAGCCGGAGCCCGTTGCGGAACCCGAACCGGAGCCCGTGGCAGAGCCGGAGCCTGTGGCCGGGCCTGAACCCGAGCCGGTCGTCGAACCGGAGCCGGTGGCGGAGCCTGAGCCGGAGCCCGTGGTTGAACCGGAACCTGTTCCGGAGCCAGAGCCTGTGGTGGAGCCCGAGCCGGTAGCAGAGCCTTCGGCTGTCGCTCCGTCCGCAGCCGATGAGTCTCCCGCCGAGCCCGAAAAGCCGAAGGAGGAGACGAGCCTCAAGGTCGTGGGCAAGATAGACCTTTCACAGTTCGCCAAGAAGCCCAAGAAGAGGGAGAGGATCAAGAGCCAGAAGGTCGATGTCGCCAAGGTAGGCGCCGAGGCCCGCAAGGACGCGCAGCAGAGCAAGAAGGCTGCCGCGGCCGCCGCTCCCGGCAAGGGCCGCAAGAAGGGCGAGCGCTTCAAGCCTGCTATGACTCCTGAAGAGGAGGAGGCGATGCAGAAAGAGATCCAGAAGCAGGTCAAGGAGACATACGCCAAGATGAACGAGTCGAAGAACAACTTCGGCGCGAAGCACCGCAAGGAGAAGCGCGAGCTCGCCGCCCTGCGTTCGCAGGAGGAGATGGAGGCCGCGATGGCGGAGAACAAGGTCCTCAAGGTGACCGAGTTTGTGACCGTCAACGACCTTGCCACGCTTATGAACAACACCCCTGTGGTCAAGGTCATCGGCGCCTGTATGTCCCTCGGTCTTATGGTGTCCATCAACCAGAGGCTCGACGCGGAGACTCTCGTCCTTGTCGCCGAGGAATTCGGCTACAAAGTCGAGTTCGTGACCGCCGAGCTCACCCAGGAGATCAACCAGGACCAGGAGCCCGACAAGGAAGAAGACCTCGTCGAGCGTCCCCCGGTGATCACCGTGATGGGCCACGTCGACCACGGTAAGACCTCCCTCCTCGACAACATCCGAAACACCAACGTCATCGCCGGCGAGGCGGGCGGCATCACTCAGCACATCGGTGCCTACAACGTCACCCTCAAGAGCGGCCGCCACATAAGGAGGATCACCTTCCTGGATACCCCTGGACACGAGGCCTTCACGGCCATGCGTGCCCGTGGAGCCCAGCTCACCGACCTTGCCATCATCATCATCGCGGCCGATGACGCCGTGATGCCCCAGACAGTCGAGGCAATCAACCACGCCCAGGCTGCAGGCGTCCCTATGGTGTTTGCCATCAATAAGATAGACAAGCCGGGAGCCAATCCCGACACCATCCGCCGCCAGCTCTCCGAGATGAACATCCTCGTCGAGGACTGGGGAGGCAAGTACCAGTGCCAGGAGATTTCGGCGAAGAAGGGCCTCAATGTGGACAAGCTCCTCGACAAGGTCCTCCTCGAGACCGACCTGCTCGAGCTCAAGGCCAACCCTTCGAAGCTCGGCCAGGGCGCCGTCATCGAGTCTTCGCTCGACAAGGGCCGCGGTTACCTCGCTACCGTCCTCGTCCAGGACGGTACCGTCCACGTCGGCGATGTCATCATCAGCGGCAGCTACTACGGCCGCGTGAAGGCGATGTACAACGAACGTGGTCAGAAAGTCGAGGAGGCGGGTCCTTCGACCCCGGTCTCGATGCTCGGTCTCAACGGCGCCCCTTCCGCAGGTGAGAAGTTCAACGTGATGTCCGACGAAAAGGAAGCCAAGTCCATCGCCAACAGGCGTGAGCAGCTCATCCGCATCCAGGGCATCAAGACCCAGAAGCACCTCACCCTCGAGGAGATCGGCCGCCGTATCGCCATCGGCAACTTCAAGGAGCTCAACGTCATCGTCAAGGGCGACGTGGACGGCTCCGTGGAGGCCCTCTCCGATTCCCTCATCAAGCTCTCCACCGAGCAGGTCAGGGTCAACGTCATCCACAAGGCCGTCGGCGCCATCTCCGAGTCCGACGTCCTCCTCGCCGAAGCTTCGGACGCCGTCATCATCGGCTTCCAGGTGCGGCCTTCTTCGGAGGCGCGCCGCTCCGCCGAGAAGGAGGGCATAGAGATTCGTCTCTACTCCGTCATCTACGACGCCATCAACGACGTCAAGGAAGGTATCGAGGGTCTCCTCGAGCCCGAGAAGAAAGAGGAAGTCACCGCGACCGCCGAAGTCAAGCAGATCTTCAAGATCTCCAAGGTCGGCACCGTCGCAGGCTGCCAGGTCAAGGAAGGCAAGCTGGTCCAGAAGGCCCAGGTCCGCCTCATCCGCGACGGCATCGTGGTCTACACCGGCGCCCTCGCTTCCCTCCAGAGGGGCAAGGATGACGCCAAGGAAGTCGCCACCGGCTACGAGTGCGGCTGCTCCCTCGACCGCTTCTCCGACATCCACCCCGGCGACATCATCGAAGCCTTCCAGATCATCGAGATCAAGAAGACTCTCTAGGGAGGGATGTTACACAAAAAAAGCAGGCTTCACGGCCTGCTTTTTTCGTTTTATATCCTCTTTAGAAGCGCCAGCCGACGGTCACCATGGCGGTAAAGAGACGGCTCTTGGTGAGGATTTCGGGGGCGTAGGCGATGACGTTGCCGCCGGCGTCATAG
>CADAXR010000015.1 GCA_902791945.1 uncultured Bacteroidia bacterium | reverse complement strand
CCTATCAGCGCAGTTGCCATGGTGAAACCATGGGCGAAGTCACCGAGCCCATAGACGGCCTGTATCTGCTTCTCCGCACCGGAGATAACGGCAGTGTCAAAACCGAAAAGGAGTCCTCCGAGCGAAGCGACGAAGGCGACCCACAGCATAAAACCCTTGATTTTCATACCTTATATTTTATTCTTTCGATAATATGGTCCTGGTAACACTCGTCAAGTTCCACGAAGTAACCGCTCCAGCCCCACACGCGGACTATCAAGTCCCGATGCTGCTCCGGATGGACCTTGGCATCGAGAAGAGTCTCGCGGTTTAGGGTGTTGAGCTGAAGCTGGTGGCCGCCGAGACGCATATAGGAGCGGATGAGCATGGCGAGTTTTTCGACAGTCTCTTCGCTACGGAATATGCTCTCATCAAGCTCAATCGTAAGAGGGCCGCCGTTGATCGTGTCCTCAAGGTGCTGCTTGGAGAAGGAGCGCATCACGGAGACAGGCCCCTGCTGCCTCAAGAACATGCTCGGAGTGAAGTTGGCGGGAATAACCTCGCCGGCGCAGCGGCCGTCCGGGGTTGCAGGCAGGTCCTTGGCGTGGAAGATATAATACATCGCCGTACCGGTGCCGGCCCTCCAGATACCGCCGCGTTCGTTGCGCTTCCCGTGAAGCGCAGCCGCGAACGAATCCAGCAGGGCGGTGCCGATGGAGTCGGCCTCGTCGGAGTCCAGACCCATCTTCGGAGAGTCGTTGCGAAGACGCTCCTGCAATGCCTCGTGGCCCTTGAAATTATTATGGACGGAATCCATCAATTCCTTTAAAGTTACGGATTTTTCTTCAAAATAGAACTTTTTAATGACCGCAAGTGAATCCGCGGCAGTGGAAAGTCCGGTACCGTGCACTCCAAAATTGTTGGAATTCCCGCCCAGGGAAATATCCTGCGCGCGATCGATGGTTCCCCCCATAAGCATCGACATGAACGGTGCGGGAACTATATACAGATTGTCGTGGGCAGAGGTGATCCTGTCGCATTCCGCTTTGATCAGACCATCTATATATGCATAGAACTTATCGTAGCTGTCGTATTCGCCGAGATGCTCGAGCGCCGCGCTTACCACTCCTGCGAAGGATAGGGCGTCAATATTGACGATCTCCATGCCGTTCTTGGGGACTATGAATTCCCAGCAGGCAGCCACTACGTAGTTGTAGGCATCCTCGGGCGAATAGCCGAGCTTCAATAATCCCGGTATCACGACGTCGTCGTTGTCGTACTGCGGGAAACCGAGGCCGCGCTTAGTGAGCTGAGCCCCCATCTTATAGACCTCGAGCGGTGTCTTGCCGTCGCAGCGCAGATTGATCTTGGGATCGATGAGGTTGAGCTCATAGCTGGCCCTGAGGCACATCTCGGAGACTTCGTTGAAGAGATATTTCCCTTCGGCGTCACGCCCGGCCAGCACTATGCTCTGGCCATTGTCGCCCTGCTGCATGCCGACATACAGGTCGCTGTCCTTGTTGCACATGAGGAAGAATTCCTCGATGAGGTCGAAAGCTTCTTCGCGGGTGATGCGACCGGAAGCCATATCGGCTTTATAATAAGGATAAATGTACTGGTCGAAGCGCCCCAGGGTGTTGTGGTAGCAGTCGCTCTCCCAAAGGGCGAAATGGACTATTCGCAACAGTTGAAGCGCTTCACGCAGGGTACCGGCCCCGGAAGTGTGAATTGCTGAAAGTGTGTCGGCTATATCATCCAGCCCGGCATTGCGGGCGCAATCCCTGTATTTCAGGATAAAGTCCTGCACTGCCTCAATACTCTCCTTCGCCGCCGAAAGGAACTGCCGCTGCCCCTCATCGAGGGTGAGGTCTTCCATCCTCGTCACGACTTCGGCCTTGCGCCTCCCGAGCCCGTCACGCAGTATACCCTCATAGTCGGGAGAGATATTGGAAACGGTTCCGCGCTCGTGAAGAGTATGATGAGCCCGTATATCCGCCCACTCATCTTCCGTGAATATGGAAGGGATTCGGGTTATCGTCCTTGTGGCGACTATCTTCTCTCCCTCGAGTATTATGGGCATTTCGGCATTCAGGAGAGCCTTGAGCATTTTTGCGCTGCGCTCCACCGGAGGGATTTTCTCCGCCTGGAACCGCCCTGAAAGAGTGTCGAGCCCGAACTCCTCAGGGTCGTGACGGAACCTGTGATGATTCCCGCCGCGGATGAACGAGCGTAAGATTTCAATATCCTTATTCATTACAGAACAACTGTTTTTATTCCCTTGGAAGTGAAAACATCGTGTATTTCCGGGGCCCTGGTTCCGTCGAAGGGCGGATTGTAGGAGAGCCCCAGCATCGGGTATTTGGCACCTGCGAGGGTGTTATAGCGAAGCAGTTCCACCCGCTTAAGACCCGGCGCGCCCTTGATAATGTCAAGAGTGGCGAGCATATTGTCAAGACTGTCGTTGACTCCGGGGATCAGCGGAATGCGGACGACAAAACTCTTGGGAGAAGACTTAAGCAAGTTGAAATTCCTAAGTATAGGTTCATTATCCACTCCCGTGTAGTGTTTATGGAGATAGGGATCGGCAATCTTTATATCGAACAGAACCATATCCACCCTTGAAAGGACCTTTCCAAAGGCTTCTTCGGAAGAATATCCGCTGGTCTCGACAGCTTTGTCGATGCCGGGAAGAAGGTCCATCACCTCGCAGAGGAACTGCCACTGCTGCAAAGGCTCCCCTCCCGTGAATGTCACTCCTCCACCGCTGTCGCGGAAAATATCGGCGTCGCGGCGCAGACGCCTCGCCAACTCCTCAGCTTCGATCGTATAGCCACAGATCTCTTTCCGACCCCGTTTTTCCATAGTCTCCGGAGCGGCCTTCCAGCCTTCAGGATTATGACACCAGACGCAGCGGAGCGGGCAGCCCTTGAGGAACACTGTCGTACGTATTCCCGGGCCGTCGTTGATGGCAAATTCCTCTATGCTGAAAAGCAGACCGGTCATTGCTCCCTAACCCTGTTATATGCGGCGATAAGGGAATCCTTGACAGGAGGATAGGTCCAGGTACCGGACGTGCGGTTGCTCCACGACATGGGATTGTACCAGTAGAGCGGAACTATTCCGAGCCGGAGAGCCCTTTCAGTGTAGACCGCGGCATGGTGGCCCCTCTGGACATCATTGTTGTTCTTGCGGAAGGCGCCGTATTCACCCATTACGCAAGGCCATCCCTTCGCGAGGATATTGGCCCTGACGGTCTCAAACATCGCTTCTATCTCCGGGATATCCGTCTCGTCGTAGAATTCGCTGCGGGAATCCTCCCTGTCGACGCTGGCGGTCACGAAACCGACCGGAAGATAGGAGTGGATCTGTACCATCAGGTGTCCGGGAATAGCATCGCTGGGCATAACGAAGTTCTGCAGGGTTTTCTCGCGCGTGGAAGCGGTGTAGGTGGACACGATAAGGTTACGTGTAGTATTGGTCCCCCCGGTTGCGCGCACCACATCCACGAAGTCCTGGTTCAAAGCGTTGACAGCCTGATAGTCGATATCGTTCCTCGGCTGAAACCAGGTGCTGTAGGCATCCCTGATTTCATTGAAACTCTCGAAAAGAAGATGAGGCCCGTAATCCTTGAAGCGTTCTGCTATCTGCCTCCAGACATTCTTGTATTTGGCGCTGATGTCCTCATAGTTCGCCCAGTTGGCCCTGAGCCAGGCCTTACCTGCCACGGGACCGCCGTCGTGGTGCATATTGATAATGCAGTAAAGTCCGGCGTTGAAGCAATAATTGACAATTTCTTCAATCCTGTCAAGCATGGCATCATCGATGGTCGACGAGGGGTCGTCCATGTGCGGATACCAGGTAATCGGGATTCTCATGCTCTTGAATCCGGCTGCGGCAGTTGCGTTCATAGTCGTCTGGGTGGTGATTCCCTGAGCATGCAATGTCTCGAACGTGGAAATATCGTTACGGTCCGGCGGATTCCTTCCCTCGGGGGTTTCTACGTCGTCAAAGGTCCCGCAAAGGTTAAGGCCGACGCCCATATTGTAGGCAGCCTCCGCAGCACTTTCTGTAGAGACCCAGTTTCCAAGGCTGATGGTCCCGAGATCATACATCTTGGTGGTGTTGTATGCCGCCGAAGCGGTCAGGCTTTTCGTGAAAGTCGTGCCGTCTTCTGCGGTGAAGACGAAGGTCAACGTGCGGTCCTTGCGCACCTCCCGGCAGGCGAAGAGAA
Organism: uncultured Bacteroidia bacterium; assembly: GCA_902791945.1. Lineage (GTDB taxonomy): Bacteria > Bacteroidota > Bacteroidia > Bacteroidales > UBA932 > Cryptobacteroides. Next base: position 32,173 of record CADAXR010000015.1, on the reverse strand, counting down.
TCTCTGTCGGCAGATATGACCCGTTAGAAATCGTAATGGTTGTTTTAGGACATCCTGTCTGGACCGCCTTGTATTTGGTGTAAAGCACGAAATCGCCGGCGAGGCCTCCTCCGCTGGTGTTCATGCTGACCGTGATTTCGATCTTGCGTATCCTCTTTGTCGAAATATATTTGAACTTCAGCAAGGTGTTGGCCATCATGAAAGAAGGCGAGTTCTTTACGGCCCTGGTTGCAATGTCGATCGTACCGTCATTGGAGACGAACCAGCAGTATTTCCATCCCGTGCCGTCCTGGAAGTCGGCTATCGAGAGCCCGGTCAGATTATAATTGACTGCGCCGTAGTCGTTTGTGGACCTGGCGGCCACGTTTACACTGGCGGCAGGATAGATTGCGTATAGCTTACATGTGCCGCTTCCGAGTGTCCCCGCAAGGTCGGGAATGTTCCCCGTGAAAGTCGCTATCCTGCCTGCCGCATCGGAAGTGAAACGGTTGGACGAGAAATTGACTACGTTGTCGGACGAAAGTTCTCCGGCGGCCGCAGGCTCCTTGAAAGCAATCATGGAGATCTGGTCGCCCTTGTCCCAGTAGAGGCTGTGGGTGGCTCCGGACGGGTGGTCGGTGACCTTACCGACTTCGTCACCGTCGCAGGAAAGCTCCCCGACAACGAAGCTGACAGGCTTGCTCTTACCCGCATAGGGGTCTTTTTCCTTGAGGCATCCAACTGCTGCAAAGCAGATAAGGACGCCGAAAAGCAGTTTGCTGTGTCTAATCATCATTCCAGTCTCCTGTTCGTTCAATTTCTGTGATATCGGCTATCGAACCGGCTTGTACACTGTCGCTGACGCAGACATACTGCTCCATACTGACAGTGCGTGAGGTGACCGAAGGGCTTATGTAGGCATTTTTACTTGCCATATCTCATCCTGTAGATCCTACTTCCTATCTCGCGGGCAGCTTCGACAGTCTCTTTGTAAGGCGTGTCGCACACATCGGTAAATCCGACCTGGAAGTCTTCACCGTCGAAGCGCCCCGTAGTGGCCTGGTCCGAGAACTGGTGCCAATGGACGCCGACAAAATTCGGATGCTCGACTGCGGAACGGACGAAATCCTTGTAACAGGCCGCCCTGTCTTCCTGGCTTTCCGTCCACACCTGTCCGGGATGGAAAGGACCGCGGTCAAAGGCTCCGAAATGGAATTCGCCAATGAGCACGGGCTTGTCTATCCCCTCGGGAAGAGCGAAGCAGTCAAGATTGTACTTGTAGATGTTGAAGCTGAGCAGATCGCAGTATTTCGCCCCGATCTCTATCACATGGGGATTGCCCGGCTGCCCGCCAAAGCGGCAGCCAAGGTACAACAGTCCGGGAGCAATGCGGTTGAATTCCTCACGGATGGTGCTGTAGTATTTTTCTATGACCACATCGTTGAAGGCAAGTTTGTCTTCCTCCGTCATCGCGTCAAACGCCACGGCCTTGCCGTAACGTTCTTTCAGCCACTTCCTGAGGGCCGCCTTGACGGCAGCATCCTCCGGAGCGGCGAGCGCACATTCCGTGACGTGGGTGGGGCTTCCCCAGGCGTGTTCGTTATCCACGAAGAAGCCCAGGCACCAGGGATCCTGCAGAGCGTCTCCCCTCTCCTCAAGCTGACGCACTATCTCCGCGCGGAAAGACGGATCGAACGGGTCGGGAAGGCTCCACCAGATAACCTTTGCGTCGGGATTCATCGGTTTTGAAACGATCTCAATGCGGTCGCACCAGGGGGTGCGGTCCATAGCGCAGATGCTTGGCTCGGTGGCGTTTGCCATCGTATTCATTGCCCAGCTGCGAAGGCGCCTGTGGCACAGGTCGCCGTAGACGGCCATATAGTCAGGACCATATTTGCGGTAGCAGTTCGCCGAGGAGAAGTCGTAGTGACCATCGATGTGCCTTGCAGCATAGTAGCTGCCGAGCAGCGGGTCGAAGGTGGTATAGAACTTCCCGAACTCTGGATCATCCTCCTCCGGTCGGCAAGATCCGGGGCGTAAAGCGGCGTGACGGCGTTCCCGGGAGAAATCCTGAGGACCCCATGCGACCAGAAAAGATGGCCCTCCGGATCCACAAGCCACCATTTGCCATCAATTTTTTCAGTACGGAAGCGGCCTGTAGCTTCCAGCTTCGGGCCAGCAGCCCAACCGCCGTACTCATCCCAGTCATCGGGACCGGGATGAGCGGCTAGGTCTTTCTCCTCATCTTCACGCGCTTTCAACAGTTCCTCCTCGGAGTGGATCTTCCCCGGCCAGTCGCGGTACTTGAATTGACCGAACTTGTCGATGAAAGGGAAGAACTCTTCCTCCGAAAGCGACATATACTCCGGCGCCTTCTCTCTCTTGCCTTTGACAAACTCCACGTCCGAGACGCTCCAACGCACGTCTTTCCTGTCCCAGCGCGTCGCAAGCCTGAGCTCGCGGATATCTGAAAGATCCGCGTTGTAGGTGAAGTGACCGTTGGAATAGGGAGTGTTGAGCATAGTCGTGAAAAGCGAGTCTATTTCCGGATGCACGACTTCGGGAGGAAGAGGTATCGTAAGTGTTACCTTTTCTCCGGGCAGGACATGACGGCGTTCCTGGATGGCGCCTCTGAGGGAACTTGCCCTCCAGGGCAGTTTCTCCTCATTTTCGTTTAGAAGCCACAGTATCAGGGAAAGGTGCTCGCGGGGGTCGTGATTGTCTATTGTAAAGCGCAGGGCGCTATACTCCGAGACATCCCACCGGCCCTTTAAAGACACTCCGCAGACACCGTATTCCCTGAGCCCCGTGATCTCTACGGTGTTTCCCTCCAAGGACACTTCCGCCTGACCATAAGGTTCCACCGTCAATCCCTCCGTTTCAAGCACGTTCAATCCTCCCTGCCGGCACCCTGCAAACAAAGTGACGGCAGCGAGGATTATGAGAAGTTTTTTCATTGAATGATCTTAATTATCACTTGGTATAAATCGGGCGAATGGCTACTCCATAGTTGGTGCGGCAGACTTTCGCTCCTCCGAGAGTGTAACTATAATTCTGCATCGAAAGTGTCATTGCAGCACCGCCACAGAGTGTCCAGACTGCGTGAGGGTATCCTGAAGTATCGCTATATGTACCGGAACGATAAACCGTCCAGTTGTTGATCTGCTTAATAGTAGCGCCGTCATAAGTGTCCGCTGCGTTATATCCAACGCCCGTCTGGGGCAGGAATACACCTGCTTCGAGATCGGCTTCTGTGAACTCAGTAGAAGTGATGGCGCTGACATCGCTTGTCGGGGTCTCCCAGGAAGGGCAGCTCGTGTAGTAAGTTCCATACACTTTACCATTCTCCGGAGTTAAGCAATAACCGCCCTTCATATGAGTAGGCCCGTTATGTATCAACGTGGCCAATTCATCTTTCTTCGGAAGTCTGTACTGTCCCTTGCTGGCCCAGTAGGCGACATCTCCATACATCTGATACTCAACTCCGTCTACAGTGATTTTGGTGTCAGCACCGAACTTGTCCGCCTGAACGGTAATAGGCGTCATGGCATCAAGGGCAATCTGATTATTTGAATCCGGCGCTGTCGTTGCATAGCGCATTGCGCCGGCCATATTGTATTTAGGAGAATTACATTTGACTAACGGAGTACTCAATCTGGAGTTCTCACCAAGATTGCCCCAAGTAAAGAAATCCCAATGAGCAGGTTGTCCTCCATCAAGGAGAGCCGCGGTCGTGGTAAGATTTATACCACGAGACCTTCCGGTAGCGGAAGGAACGGCATAAGCACCGGTCATTCCCCACTGGACATCATAAACATTCCATCCGTCCTGCCAGCCTTCAGCGTTGCCGGCAGTTTTCCAGTAACGGAGGTTTCCTTTAGCCCATTTATAGCCTTCAACCTTTACGAATTTGTCGCGGGCTGTGCCGACGAGAGCACGGACATTGAGAGGGGTCTTCATTGACACATAGTCTCCTGCAGCGAGATTTGAAGCCGAGGCGGGCACAGCCTTCGTAGTGCCCTCGATGGCATCTTCGTCGCCGTCGATGACACAAACAGTGAGGTCAGTGTAGTTACCTGCAGGAAGAACGGCACAAATCTTAACGGTAGCATCTGCACCGTAGCCGGTCTTGTAGGGGAAATGGATAACCTGCTTGCCGGTTGTGGCGCCGCTGGCCTCGACACCGTCATTGGTCTCGTTGATCGTAAAGGTGCCGGAGAGCTGAGCGAGGGCTTCGCTGGTAATCTGAAGACCCCTGGCATAAGCAGGAACGTCCTTCAGAGTAATTTCAAGGACAGACATCACGTGGGTGAAGTGAAGCGGGTCAGGAGTTGCGCCTGAGCCGTCAATCTCAGCTACCATCACGGCACGCACGTTGTCCTCCCAGGGGATGTACTCGGGGAGCACGACATCCCAGGGGGTATCAGCCGCGAAGTCATACGGATAAATTGCAGGAGAGCCCTCGTCCGGAGTACCGGTAAAGTCACCGGAGAAAGTGCCTTCATAAGTGCCGGCACCTTCGGAAAGGGTGAGTTTGAATTTCTGACCGCTCGTGTTGTACACGGCAATCGCGTCACCTTCTTTCCAGGTCGCGTCACCAGAGCCGGGAGCGATGTTGATTTTTGTAGGAGGCACAATAGCCTTGAGAGAAAGGATGTTGCCGGAGATCAATCCTTCAGGGGCTGCATCGGGAGAAGAAACTTCTTTGGAGCAGGCGATGGCAAGAACAGAGATGCTTGCAAGAATAAAAATAAGCTTTTTCATCATTTTGTCCTCCATTAGTTGTTACCTTCATCCCAGTCTTCCTCGCGCCAGTTCATACCGTCGAGGTCGGAAGCCAGAAAATACTTTTCAAGGGAGACTTCCATTGCCCTTGATTCCGGAGCAGAGTAGCTCCGCATTGTTGCTGTTTTGTTCATAAACATAGCATTTGGTTGATTATATTGATTATTCGTAGACTTTGTAGTAAAGTTTCCAGGAACGCAGCCTGTAGTGGTAGCCGTCACCCATAACCAGATAATATGGCGTCTCAGGATCCTCTTCCGGGATTCCTATCGTGTAGGAGCGGAAAGGACTCTTCTGGGTAGAACTTTCTTCGAAGACCGGATCGATTGGAGCGCCGGTTTCCGGGTCCACTGCAGTTGCGACGGAGAACGGTCCCAGGCAATTGCTGATAACCTCTACTTCCATCTTGCTGAGGACTCCGTCCGGACGGCCCGGGAACCTGACCCAGGCATAGCCGTTGGTCGAGCCCACTTTCCAGTGGTCGCCGTCAGTCTCCCAATCCGCGTTGTAGGCATTGAAGACAATGTCGGTGAACACACCGCCACCGATAGTATTGCGCCCGTAACCGCCCGTGGCCCAGAGGGTATAGGTCACTCCATCCTCGGTAAAATTAATTTCAGTCTTTTCCTGGGATGTTCCTTCGACCTTTCCCCCTGTGGTAAGAGAATACCTGTCCACGGAACGGTAGGAAGTGCCGAATGCATTTACCACCGTGTGGGCTTGGCTCTCCGCCGCAGTGCTGGCATTGTAGGTCACATAGACCACGACAGTAGGCCAGTTGACCGTGTTGAGATTTGATGTGACGGCCCGCTGGACGTCAAGGGCACGGCTCCTTACGGCAGTAGCCCTGCGGCCCTTACCGTCCTCGACATAGATGGACACGTCTTCATAATTCTGCGGAGCGACAGGAATGTAATAGTCCCCTGCCTGATAGAGAGTCTCCCCGTCTTCGGTCTCAAGGGTCCTTGTGTTGAAAGTAACCGAAGAATGTCCGTTCCGGACTTCGGCGAATTCCGGTGTGACGGACCCCTCGGGCCAGGTGGCGCTTATCTCGCCGGCGAAGAATTTTCCCTCGTTCGAAGTGAAGGTTACGGACTTAAGGTCGGTCAGGTCGTAGGTGACTCCTCCCTGGTCCAGGGTCTTTCCGTTTCCTTCAAGAGTGAAACGGATAAAACCGCAGACGGACTGGAGGTCCACCTCACTGCCCCTGAGAGTGCCTATGGCCGCATTGTTCGATGCCACCAGGGCATTTGCCTGGGTGGCAGAATACAGACTGGGGATATTCATTGAAAATGCGCGCGAACCGGCATCGTAAGTCACATCGTTCGCATCAGGCGAATAAACGACATAACTTATCTGGCTCTTCGGTGTAATTTCTCCGGAGAATTCTCCACTGACGGACCCGGCGCCGTAATCGAGGGAGAATTTGTGCAATTTACCCTCCGAGTCCACTACCATCAGTTTATCCTCGGCCTTCCAATAGGCGGGTATGCCGCCCGGCACCTCGAAGGAGGCCACGAACGCTGCCGCACCGGTGTCCTCGATGAACTCTTCTGCCGGAAGTATGTCGCATGCGCAGACTGCTGCCGCAATGCATGCTATGGGGAAAAGAATCTTGATTTTCATGGCTTACCGGACTTCTGTGTAAGTGATAGTGAAACCTGTGACGGTCTTGTCGTTGACAAGGCATATATAATAAGAGGTGGCGGAAGAGGTCCCTTCAATCTCCACATTCACAGGCTTGGTCTTGCTGAAACTCATCTTGTCGCAGCCTTCCAGAGGATTTTCCGCATACTTGTCGGACGATATAGTGACCGCAGCCGTAGAACGGGTGTCGGAGCAGGTCATTTTGACCTTGGAAAGACGGAACCCGTCGATTGCAGGAAGCTTGATATAGGAGTTGCGCATACGTATGGTGGAAGTACTTGCAAACTGAGCATAGTATGTAAGCAGGGTTCCTGATGGTTCGATCGTCGGACCGAACTCATAGGTGACGCCATCGGATTGTGCGGTGTCCTTGAGAATATAGGTACGAGTCGCCGTGATATTGCCGGTAAAGATAAGGGCTCCGCCTTCGCCGTCGTAATAGCTGGTGGTGGCGGCAGCGGAGGTCGCATCCGTCCACGGGAAGCCGCTGTATCCTGCTCCTGAAGGGACTATAGGAGCAAGGCCGTTGGTCCATTTGATCTCCTTCTCCTCGAGAGGCACTATAGGCTGGGTGATGCTTAGCTCTGCAAAAATGTCATCGGAGAAACAGAATTTCAGAGTAGCTTGTCTCGCCTCAGCTTCCATATTGGCGCTCAAAGTACTGATGCTGACCGTGGTCTCAGTACCGGAAGCAGTCTCCTTTTCAAGAGATAGCCAGGCCTTGACGCTTTCGTCATAACCCTCGACTGTCCAGGGGACGGTCACGGAAGAGGTGTTCACGATAACTGTCAGGGTGGCGGGCTCATTGGAGGGGAATTCAAGCTCGGTGGGATTCAAGCTGATTTCAAGGGACGACATCTGAGTCACCCCGACCGAGACGCTGTTGATCCTGTCGATCCTGATCCTGAACGACGCTTCCCTGACTCCGGAGCCCTCGAAAGGCTTGAGGGTCTTGACGGTGATGCTGCCGTTGCCATTGCCGGAAAGCGGGGTGATGGATAGCCAGTCTTGCAACTGCTCATCATAACCCTCCACGCTCCAGGCTTTAGGAGTGATTATCTGCACGGTCCTTTCTTCAGACACGGCTTTCCCGAACTCGATGATGTCGATGTCGGTTTCAATCGTGCTTTCGGAATCCTTGGACTGTCTTATGAGGAGAGGGGCCGCAGCATTACCGCACTTGAAAGTCAGGACGGCAAGGCGCTCCCTTCCGAAAGGGTTCTGCTCTATGCAACTGACCTTGACGGACGAGTTGCCCTGTCCGCTCTCGGCGCTGATGGTAATCCACTGCTTGATGCCTTCTGTAAGGCCTTCCACCGTCCAGGCCGCATCAGCAGTGATGTCGATATCTTCCTCTCCGAGGGCAGTCCCGTCGAAAGATACCGACTGCATCGAGAGGGATATGTTGTTCTGCGGTGCAGGGGCAGGGGTATCTTCAGTGTTATTTTTCCCGCAGGAAAGAGTTGCAAGAAGAACAAAAGGAACCGCTATCAGTATCGAATTGACTTTCATAACGCAAGATGATTATTCCCAGAAGACCTCGGAAGGGTTCTGGTCGTCCAGGGTCAGGGCGCTGTTATAGACAAGTTCATTGTTAGGGAACGCGCAGATGAGTCCTTTACGGACTTCTGCCTGCGTGGCAGGGTAGTAGTTGCCTTCGCCGAACTGGGGCTGTCCGAAATAATTGGTACGGTAGCCGGGATTGCCGCTTTGGGTGTCGTCCTGCTGGGGAAGGCAAAGAAAGGCGTTGTGGGGGATGGTCACGTGCTCGGCAAACCACTTCGCGCCCATCCTGTGGGTGTCGAAGTATTCGTGCTGCTCGCCAAGCATCTCGAAGGCCCTTTCCCAGAAAATCTTGTCGATGAGATTGGCCTTGGTGCCAATCGTGGCGGCGTCCCAATCTGCCGGCTCCGCGGAGGGGATGCCGTCTTCAGTGGAACGGCGCGCCCTTTCGAGCAGGATGTTGACATAGCCGATGCCCTCTTGTCCATAAGTGTCGTAAGGGGAGTTGCACAGGTTGGCACAGGCTTCGGCCGCTATCAGATAGACCTCCGCAAGCCTCATCACATACAAATCCGCATATCCGGCAGTGGCGTCATACTTGGGGTCGTAGTATTTCTTGAAATACGGCGCGCACTCCCAGCGGTTGCCATTGATAACGGCGCTGGCATAAGGATAACAATACTTCGTGACTCCAGGTTGACCCGGATAGGAATAGTATATCAGGGACGCATCCATCCTGGGATCTCCGCACTTTATATATATATTGCCCGCATTCCCGCTGCCCTTGACTCCTCCGTAGGCTTCGCACCACTTCTGGAACACGAAACGGGAAGGACGGAAGCGGCCGTAATAACTGTCGTTGTCGGCCGAGTTGTTGTAGCAGCTCGGAAGTGTCCACGTGGCAAGCTGGGAAACTCCCCTCTCGCTGGTGCTGGGGACCACGAATATCCTTTCCCTGAGCTGGAAATCTTCAGGATCTGTCCATTTGAACAGCTGGGCATAACTGTCGGCAAGTCTATAAGGGGACCCGACCGTACTGGTCTCGGGCATAACCTCCTTGGCACAGGCAAGCGCCTTCTCGAAAGCGACTTTCGCCGAAGTGATGCCAATCTCGCCGAAGCCTTCGAAGACTTCCGAATTGGGGCAAATCCAGAAATTGTCGTTCTGGTCGGAGTGCTCCAGAAGGGTCCCGATCGTAAGATAGACCAGCGACTTGACCGCGGTGGCCGCGTTGCGGCATACTCTTCCGGTCCCGGTCCCGGCTATCTTCCTCTGGGTGTCGTAGTCACGGCCGTTCTGCTCGGCAAAATCAAGGTCTTCAAGGACGATGGCGTAGATCTTCCAGAATTCTTCACGCCTGCCGTTAGTCTGGTCTATCGTCGTGGGAACATCCAGATGAACCGGAGCGTTGCCCCAGCGACGGACAATATGGAAATAACATTCGGCCCTGAGGAACCTGGCCTCCGCTTCGATCTGCTTCTTGAAACCCTCATCCACCGGACTGTCCGGAAGAGCGGCTATCAGCTTGTTGCATTTGTAGATTGTAGTATACAAAGCCTTGAACATCTGGACGTTGTAAGGATGCCTTGCGTACTGGGTAAGATGCAGAAGACTGGTATAGCGTTTCTGAGGATCAGACAGGGATGATCCGGTTATACCCCAGTGGACTATGGCCGACGCGGGGGCGAACCATTCCATCATGTTGCCGTTGTAGTAGCCGCTTATGCAGAAACTCTGGTAGCAGCCCGTGACAAAAGCCTCAAGCGCCGCCTCGCTTCCGAAGATGTCCTCCTCGGAATACTGGGTGTTCATGTTTTCATCCAGGAAGGAGCATCCTGCAATCAGCATTGCCGTTATGAGCATATATATCTTTTTCATAGCCGGTCCTCCTATCAGAATGTGAATTTTATGTCAAACTTGAAGCTGCGCGCTCCGGGATACGAACCCATATCCGAACCCTTCTTCTTTATCGAACCGTAGCTGTTGACGTCCGGATCCCATCCGGAGTACTTTGTCCATACCCAGACGTTGCCGGCCGATGCGGTAAAGTTGATGTTCTTGATGAAGAAATCCTTCTTCTTGAAGCGAAGGTCATAGGATAGGGAAAGATTGGAAAGCCTCAGGTAAGAGCCGTCCTCCACATATCGGTCGCTGGCCCATTTTACATCAGTCCCGCTCAGGGCGCCGATGGCAGGATACCAGGTGTCGGTGTTCTCAGGGGTCCACTGTTTGGCTACGACATCCCTGCGGAGATTCTGCATGGCACCGGAAGTGTTGGTGTCGAGCATGAGGTTGACGTTGTAGATATCATTGCCGTGCGAACCGATGAAGTTGGCCGTAAGGGAAAGGTTCTTCCAGCGGAACGTGGTGTTGAAACCGTAGGTGAATTTCGGGTTGGGATCGCCGATGATAGTGCGGTCGTGCTCGGTTATATAGCCGTCCTTGTCCACGTCGACGTATTTGATCGAGCCAGGGCCGTGGTATTCGGTGTCGGTTGCGGAGAAGGGAAGTCCCATCTCGCCTTCCTGCACGAGCCCGTCGGTCTTCATGCCGTAGAAGATTGCCATAGGCTTGCCCTCGATGAATATGTTCAAGAAGGACTTCAGGATGGAACCTGAGCCGATGTCGTCGCCGTTGAAATAGGAGACGAACTGACGGTCGTCAGGGGTGAGGTATATCCAGTCCTTCTCGATTTCTTCAGGATTGATGGACAGAATCTTGTTGCGGTTGAAGGAGATATTGCCCCCGATCGACCACTCGAAGTCGCCCAACTTGAGAGGAACGGTGTCGAGGGTAAGCTCTATACCCTTATTCTCAATGGCGCCCATATTGACGTAGGGATTCAACAGACCGGCCGAAGGAGCGAGGGTCTTGGTCTGGAGAAGGTCCTTGGTCTTTTTATAGTAGGCATCGAAGGATAATGTGAAGCGGCCGTCGAACATGCCGTAGTCAAGACCGAGGTTGGTCTGCTCGGTGGTCTCCCACTTAAGATTTGCGTTGGGAAGGTTATTCGTGGTGGTACCAAGCGCAAGCTGGGAGTCGAGGTTGCCGTGGTCGGGCTGATAGACGGTGGTGTAGTTGTAGATCGTGGCGTAGGAAGATATGGCCTGGTTGCCCACCTGGCCCCAGCCGACCCTGAACTTCGCCATGGAAATCACAGGAACCTTGAACCACGGCTCCTGGCTGAGCCTCCAGGCGAAAGCGAAGGACGGGAAGCAGCCCCATTTGTTCTTCTTGGCAAAGCGGCTGGAGCCGTCACCTCGCACGGTGGCCGTCAGGATATAACGGCTGTCGTAGGCGTAGATGCTTCTGAGGAAGAAGGACATCAGCGAATAGGACGACTCAGTGTAAGTGAAGTAGCCGTAAGCTGCGCTGTTGATGGCGAGGTCCTTCGGTTTCCATTCGTCGATATTGGAGCCCTCAGTGGTCTGGACAGTGGTCTTCGCACCGGACATAGACATACCGATCGTGCCCTGCAGGAGGTGTTTCTTCTTCAGTTTTTTGTACCAGGACAAGGTGGTGTCCCAGTTCCAGGAGAGGCGGTCGGTGTGGGCGATGGCGGCAGAAGAGCCGGTCGGCGAAGATGTAAGGAGCTTTGACTTGAACTTACTCTGCTCGGTAACACGGAAGTCGCCGCCGAAAGTGGTCTTCAGCGTCAGCCAGGGGATTATCTTATACTGGGCGAAGAGGCTCGGATTGACACGGTACTCGATACGGTTGTTGACAAAGCCCTGCATCCACCGGTTGGGACCATATTGCTGGTTGACGTCGTCACCGAGATCTATCACGTCGCCTTCCTCGTCGGTCTCCCTGAGCTGCATGAACGGAGGGCACGTCAACATGCTTCGCATAAGCGAGGAGGCGGCGTTGAGCTTGCCGGTCGCAGCTCCCTGGGTGAGTTTTGAATCAAGATACGAGAAACCGACCTTCATGCCCATGGTGAACTTCTTGCCGAAAGTGCGTTCGAGGTTGAGCCTGGAGGTGAAATTAAGGAAGCCGGTGGTCTTGATGATACCCTGGGTGTTGTTGAGACCGAGTGAAAACAGGAAACTTGTCTGCTTGGGCTTGCCGGCGATAGATACGTAATATCGCTGGTTGACGGCCGTACGTGTGAGGTAGTCCTGCCAGTCAACTATTTCATAACGGTCGAAGAATGAGTCGCCGCGGATGGAATTGAGCCTGGATTTGGCCGTGTTGATAAGGGAAGGATTGTATTCCTGGACGATCGGACTCTCCACAAGAGACCTGAGATAGCCTTCGTACTCCTGGAAGTTCATCATCGGCTGCTTCTTGTATGGAGTGCTTATGTCGATACCGACGGAAGCGTTGATGACAGGACGTTCGCGGCTTGCGGACTTGGTGGTGATGAGGATAACGCCGTTGGCTCCCTGTGAGCCATAAATCGCAGTCGCCGATGCATCCTTCAGGACTTCGATTGAGGCGATATCCATGGGGTTGATACCTATGAGGCCGTTGGTCGCCTCGTCGGTGCCGGCGTTGTCGTCGCCAAGATGCGAGCTCATCAGCGAGCTGCTGCCGCTGGTGTTGATGATGATTCCGTCGACCACGTAAAGAGGCTCGGAGGAACTGTTGAACGAGCTGGCGCCGCGGATGAGGATGGAAACTCCGGCATCGGGAGAGGCGCTGTTGTTGGTGACTTGCACGCCGGCGGCGCGGCCCTGGAGCAGCTGGCTCAGATTGGAGCTCTGGCCTGCTTCCGTGTCATCTATCTTGATGGAGGTCACGGAGCCGGTGAGGTCGCTGCGTCGCATGGAGCCGTAACCGACGACCACCGCATCCTCGAGCAGCTCGGACTCTTCTTCGAGAACTATGTCGAGTCTGGTCTGGGAAACGAGCTCTATCTTCTGCTCGGCATAGCCGAGGCAGCTGACAACCAATATGGTCTTTTTGCCGGATGCGGGAGTGTAGTTGAGAATATAGTTGCCCGAAATGTCGGTGAGGGCGCCCGAGGTGTTGCCTTCGATGGAGAGGACGGCTCCGACGACCGGCTCCCCCTTGGCATCCTTGACGGTGCCGCTGATACTCTTGTGGCTTTGAGAGAAGGCCACAACCGGGATCAGCATCATTGCGATCAGTAAAATTTTCTTCATGGCTTATTCTCTCTAAAAGTTAGCGCTTATTCCGAGGACTATGCTCCGCACCGTAGGATAGGAGCCGTAATCCAGACCATAGGAAAGGGCGGAGCTGCCGTAGCAGTTGACATCCGGGTTCCAGCCCTTGTATTTGGTAATGGTAAACAGATTGGTGGCACTGAGGTTGACTTTCAGGCTGCGTATCGGTTTCCACTTGACAGGTATGATGTAACTGAAGGTCACATTGGAAAGCCTGGCGTGATCTCCCCTCTCCACATAGCGGGAGGAGAGTTTGGTCCGGCTTTCTGCAATCATCTTGTTGAGATTGGCCACATTGTAGCCGAACACCCCGTCCATCACGAACTCAAGGGTGAAGGCGTCGTAGCGCAGGGTGGCACCGAGTGCGGCCATATATTTCGGAAGGGTGTTGCCGAGTATCTTGCGGTCAACGTCAGTGATGTCTCCGTCACCGTTGAGGTCGGCTATGGAGCCGTCGGCGTTTTCAGAGTATCCGTAAAGAGTGCCGACTGAATTATTCTCCGCAAGAAGGTTGACATAGACATTCTTGCCGATATTGCGTCCGGCGCGGTCTTCATATTTGACCTTCGTGATGTTGTTGAAATTCCAGGTGAAGTTCGCAAAAGCCGTAAGCGTCCACTTACCCTTTTCGAGGATACGGAAATCGCCGTCGAATTCAAGCCCCCTGTTGCGGACAGCTCCCTCAGTGGAGAAAACCAGGGTGTGCTTCTTTGCCCAGTCGTGATAGACACCTATCTTCTTGCCGAAGTTGTAGATGAAGAACTCTTCTGTCGCCTTCTTGTCATAGTACTTGACGCTGAGATTCACCTTATCCAGGAAACTGATTTCCGCGCCGACGTTCCATTCGGCACTGTGGATGCGGTTGAGCCCGTCATAGAAGACTTCGGTGCCGGAAGGGACTGAAGGATAGCTGACAAGATAGTTACCCAGCATCTCATAGGGGATGTAGTCTTCCCTTCCGGCCTCTCCGTAGCCGCCCGTAAGCTTGAGGGCCGTGACGACCTTGTTGTCAGGGAATGCGATCCTGTGGATGTCCACGAAGGCGTCGGCCGCCGGATAGCTGATGGGCTTCGAACCGTCGTATTTGGTCGAGAAGTCGGCGCGATAAAGGGCATTGACTCCTACTATCCCTTCATAATCATAGGACAGCAAACCATAGGTGCCGACAATTATATAGTCACGGGTGAATTTATAAGGTATGGCCCGGCTGGTCATGGTCGAAAGTCCCCTGGCCCTAAGGTAATGAAGGTCGAAGGAAGTACCGTTCATGACGCCGAACTTGTTCTTGCTGCCTATCACCTCGACGGCGGCACTGGCGGTAATGTGATGCTTGGAAGCGATGTAGCGGCTGAAGTTGAATTCACCCTTGGCGTTGTAATTGAACAGTGTGGATGACATTATGGAAGCCGCGCCCTTGTTGGAGGCACCGAATGAAGTGCCGTTGCCGTACCAGATACGGCGGGTGTTGCTTTCGAAGTCGGCTCCCAGCGAGGCCTTGAAGTAGAAACCCTTCGAGAAATTAAGTTGGAGCCACACTGAATTCAAAGCCCTGTAATCCTCAACCTCGTCGTCGAAGTCTTCCTCCCATCCCTTCAGGCTGTCGCCGGTGAAACGGTTGGGGTAGCGGGAGAGAATCATGGTGGAAGGCTTGCCAAGATAGGCCGCTCCGGCGGCGTTTTCCTGCTTACCTACCGACAAAATGCTGTTGAAGCCGAACCAGACTATCGAGTGGACGGTGTTTTCCAGAGAGAGGTTGATACCACCGTATAAGCTCCCCGTGCGGCGGACAATCCCATAAGTGTTGCGGATGAATCCTGTAATGTCGAAGGATGTGTTGTTGATGGTCTTGTTGACGCCGATAGTGTGGTTGTGGTTGATTCCGGGGCGGAAGGCGGAACCCGTCCTGCCGGAGATGTCCACCGAGACATTGGACCGCCAGAAGACATTGGTCCTTTCATCCGTAGAACGGTGAGTGTTGACTATGATAACGCCGTTGGCGCCCTGGGTGCCATACTTTGCGGTGGCGCTCAGGTCCTTGAGCACCTCGATGTTCTCAATGTCATAGGGATTGAGGAAAGCCATCGAGTTGAGGACAGGAGAGTAGCTGAGCTCGGAGTAGTTGGGGATGGCATCGCCCTTAGTGGTGAGACCGCCCTTCTGCCAGAAAGCGTTGAGGTTCTGGGAAAGGCCGTTGGTCAGGATGACGCCGTTTACCACCCACAAGGGCTGGCTGTCTCCGCGAAGGGAGTTGAATCCGCGGATGTTCGTGTTTAAGGCTCCGTTGGGCGCGCCGTCCATCCGGGACACACGGACGCCGGAGACCTTCCCTTTCAGGAGCTCCGCAGGGGACTGTGCCACGCTCTTGGACCCTCCAAGAGTGTCTGTCACCTCGCTTTTCGCCTCAAGGGTAATCCCTGCGGCAAACAACGAGAGGACTGTTACGAATATTGGAATTCCTTTCATAGTCGGTACAGTCTAGTTGACTTTTTCATAGATAAGGCACAGGTCCTTGAGGCTGATCTGCATGAGTGTCTCCTCCAGGTTCAACCTGTAGCGCGCACCGGCCTCGGTGTCGGGGAAGACATGGACGTGCATGTCGTGATGCTCCCTGTCGTTGGGGATGGCCTTCGAGGTGACGGTGAGTTCTCCGCCGGGGATTATCCTTTCACCGTCTTCGGTCCTGATGGTATAAGGGGTCGCCACGCGACACGAAGCTTCGTAGTACATCTTTTCCAGACGCCAGCCTTCGATGCCCGGGAAAAGGACGTAGTCGTCTTTGGTCTTGCCGATACACCATAATGTCGCGTTTTTGTTGAACCAGACGCCGCAGTCTTTTCCATACATGGTGAACACGAATCCGCCGTTGTTCATTTTGCAGTCGATGACCTGGCCGGCATTGGTGCCGTTGTTGAATGTGCCCGGAACCGTCGAGGGCTCATAGAACGGATTGACACCACCGATGTAGGGAGAATAGGGATGGTCTATATCCATAATATTGCCGCTCCACTCATATTCCGTGTCGAAAGTCCCGAAATTGAGATGGATGGATCCGCGCTGACGGACATGGAGCACAATGGGCTCCATACCCTCGCGACGGATTGTGATGGTAGCCTCCTTCATCGCCACCTTGGGGTCAAAACCGTGATTAGCGGAGAAATTGAATCCGGAGAGGGTGTAATTACCGGAGGAAGGGGTGAGTTTTGCGTTCTCGAATGTACAGTCACTAATCTCGGCCGTCCACGGACCGTTCGAAAGCAGCGGAACATGGAGCTCCTTGTCGTAAGGCTCCAATTCCTCCGGAACATCACCGTCGAGATAGAAGAAACGGTTGCTCTGGCTTTGGAACAACTCGATCCTCTGAGGGTCGCACTTGTCGGCCTTGACCTCGACGGTGGCAAACTGGGCCTGCTCATCGTTGACATTGGTCGGGAAGCTGACCAGGACAGCC
Organism: uncultured Bacteroidia bacterium; assembly: GCA_902791945.1. Classification (GTDB taxonomy): domain Bacteria; phylum Bacteroidota; class Bacteroidia; order Bacteroidales; family UBA932; genus Cryptobacteroides. Next base: position 15,679 of record CADAXR010000015.1, on the reverse strand, counting down.
CTGGTGTCCTTTCCAGCGATGGCGGAGAAGTCGGGGGTCACCGACGATGCGGCGGCATCGAAGCCAACCGTCCAGGATGTGTTCGACTTCACTATGATATAGCACTCGCCCTTCTTGGGATCCAGACCAACGGGATTGTCCCAGGCGGAAACCTCCAGGGAAGGGACGAACGCCTCCTGAGTGATCTCGATCTTCGAGTGGGCCTCCACCTCGGCGGCGGCAATCGTAAGGGTCGCGGTCCTCGCGCTGTTGAACTTGTTGCGGTTTAACGTCAGGACCAGAGGATATTTCTCCTCCTTACCGGAGACGTTGATGCGCTCACGGGTACTAAGGCTTATCCAGTTGCCACCGTCACCTGTCTTGACGGATGCACTCCAGGAGCGGGAGGAGCTGACCCAGACGGTGTCGGTGACGGTTGAATAGTCGGCGTCGCTGTCGAACGGATCGCCGAGAAGTGCAATGTCCGCCGGTATCGTCAAGGAAGACGAATCTGTCTGCAGAGCGGCTGCGTCCGGGTTCTCAAGAGCCGTGCAAGAGAATACCGGAAGCATCAGGACTGCCAAGCCGCAGATATGTACCAGTCGTTTCATATTATGGATTGACTTTGAGTTCGTACCATATGGTTTTATAGTCCGGAAGTATGTGGACCAGGGCGTCTCCGCCCTCCGAGGTCACCGGAACTTCCTTCATCCTGTCCCCGCGGGGGTCAAGGGCGTAACACTCGACTTTGCCGCCGAGGCCTTCGAGGCGGAGGGCGGCGTCGATCCCCTCGCACAGCACCGGGGCCTTGCCGTAGGAACCGCCGTTTGGCGCCGCGCAGGAGACGTATTTGCCGTTTCCTATATCGATGATCTTCTCGTCGGTGTTGTGGCAGAGGCCTGTCGCTGCGAGAAGCCAGCTGCCCTCGGAAATTCTTCCTTCCGGCGCCTCGCCAGAGGGATTGGTCAGCGTCAGGGACAATGTCAGCCAGTCAAGACGCGTCTTGCCCGGGGTCAGGGTCAGGCCGTCATATTCGAAACTGCGCCCCTTGACAAATCCCGTAAAGACTTTCGTACGGGGAGTATCCACCTTGAAGAATCCGGCGTTGCCGTCTTTCCAGTTCCAGGTGATCTCTCCGGTGGAACTTTTGACTTCCTTGCTCTTCAACACCTCTTTTACGGACTCGGGGATCTCGTCTTCCGTGCGGATAAGCTTATGACCGGCGTCTTTGAAAAGCTCCGGCTTTTCGGCAATCTCAACTCCTGTCACTTTCATAAACGGCAGAACCTTGAGGAGATCCGAATTCTCGGAAATCAGATGAGCGGGATTCTGGGTGACGGTAAGGCAGTCAATGCTCTTTTCTTTCGACGAAACTCTGGTGTAGAGGGTGTCCTTAGTCCCGGTAGTGACATCTCCACGGACGAACATCGCCCAGCAGGCAGGGAAATGCACCAGCTTCTGGGGAGACGCACAGTTCTCGTGGCGGGGATTCATGTCAGAGCGGAAGAAATTGTCGTTTTCACTCCAGGCGAACTGGATAAGTGCGTCCCAATCCTGGAAGGCTCCGAAGGCGCATCCCATCAGGTAGCCTTCGCCGCTGTAGAGGCTGACATTCGTGTGGTCGTACTCGCTGATTGTGAACGGACGGCCCAAAATCCTGCTTCTGGCAAGAGCGGAAAGAGTGCTGCCGGGAAGAGGAGTGGCGTTGACAAGAGACTGCGCTCCCGCATTCCACAGGGAGAAATTGCCATGGCCCTGCGGCCACACCGGATGATTGAAATAGCTGTGATAGTCGGCGAAATCAGTCATAGCCTGGGGATAGTCCAAGCCCCAGCGGAGCTGAGTGCCTGTGACCGGCTGCTTTGCCTTGACGGTCGTTTTGGTGTAGCGGTACATCGTACCAAAGTAGTTCTCTTCCAGGCCAACGAGGAATTCGGTGAAATCGTGAGCGCGGCGCGGAAGCAGAGACCAGTCGTTGCGGGCAGGCCAGCGGACCGTCCCGTCTTCGAGATTCTCCTTATCGTCCCATTTGTAGTTCATCCCGGACACCAGCGAGACGTCAGCCAGATCGACTACGGCTCCGGACGAAAAGTTCGAGAAAAGAATCCTGAGACCGTCGTCGTCCAAGCTCGAGCAGAAATTGAACTCATACTCGCTCCACTTCTTGCCGCAGGAGAATTTTGCGTTCAGGCCTGCCGTCCCCCACGGAGCGTGATGCTGACTCATGCGCACGGTCACTTCACAAGGCCTGTCGGAACGCATCTTAAACCTAAGGCATAGGGGGCTCATGCTTTTGAATTTCAGCCCTGACCTGCCGAATTGGGGCATATTGGGGGTGGCGCCGATCTTTTTAATATCAAGACGGATGAAATGGTCTCCCTTGATTTTGTCTTTGGATGTCTTGGGCTCGATGCTCCAACTCGCCTGCGACCCGTTGTCTGCCTGCAGATGCCAGTCTTTCGACACTTCTGACGAGATGATGCCGTCGGAGATATATTCAGAACCGTCACCTTCGAGTCCCTGGAGCCACGACTTCTCCAACGACTCGGTGTCGCCGTATTTCTTCGTTAGGAATTGATTCCAACGTTCCCTTAGGTCACTGGCGTAGGGCTCGATGAGATTGGGGAAACGGTAGCGGGGAGTGAACCAGGAATAGATGATGGAGTTCTCGTTGGCCAGCTCAAGCATGGCAATGGCAGGTTCGTCCTTGTAACGAAGCTCCGTGTAGGGATTCTTGTGATTAAGGATTTCTTTTATGTACTGCTGCTGGAGCATTATCATCCACTGGTCATAATTGTCTATGCCGTGGTTGAAATGAGGAAGCTTGTCGGCGTTCTCAAAGCCATTCTGCTCGCCGAATTTTCTGGAGATATTGAGTTGGAAGTAAGTGTAAATGCCTTTCTGCTTGAGGCAGTAGAGCAGATAGTCGAAACGTTCCAGCTGCTCAGGCTCTATGAAGGAGTTCTTCACAGGGTAGATCTTCTCGGGCGGGAAGGCGTGATGGACGTAGTGAAGACGGACAAGGTTGAAGCCGTATCTGGCGAGCTCGTCAGCCACCCTCTCGGCATCCTTATGCTTGGGGAAACAACCTGTGAAGCAGATGTTGGTGCCGAGGAAACGTCGGACGTTGCCCTGCTCATCCTTGAAATACTCACCTTCCGCACGAATAAAGCCGGTGTCGCCGGCAATGTGGGACTCGTTGCCCTGCCAGGTTGCAACGTTCGTCAAATTTTGAGGAGCACAATGCTCCGGCAGGAACGGGAACATCGGGGCATAGTCGCCGGAAGCCTCGATCCGGGCCAGGATATCCGGATTCTGATCAGGCTTGTTCTGGGCCGGGGCCTCCGTCGTAAAGAAAAGGAAGCCCAGCCCAATCAGAACACTGTATATATGGTTTACAGACATTTGATCACGCGATTGTTTTAGTGCTATCTGATGCAAAAATAATATTTTTTAAAACCGGTTTGCACTGGTATGATTTTTTTTCTACCTTTGTAAACCGGTTTATGCAGAGAGATCCCAAATACAAGATTGTCGTAAAGTTTATCGAGGATAAGATACGCTCTGGGGAACTGTCTGTAGGTGACCGGATTCCTTCCGTCAACGCATTCAAGATCCGTTTCCCCATCTCCCGGAGTTCCATATTCCTCGCGATGGAGGAGCTCAAATCCAGGGGCATCATAGAGGCTGAGCCAGCTGTCGGTTATTACGTCCGCAGCGAAAGCATCAACGTCCAGGAAAAAGTGCTGCTGCTATTTAATGAGCTGAACGCTTTCAAGGAAGAGTTGTACCTGTCCTTCCTCGAGGCCATCGGTCCGGACGCTTCGGTCGACATTATGTTCCACCACTACGACCGCAGGGTCTTCGAGACGCTTCTCCGCGAAGCCGAGGGCAAGTACACTTCCTATGTGCTGATGCCCGGCAAGTTCCGCGGCCTTTCCAGCACCCTTAGCCGCATCAAGGGCAGAATATTTCTTCTTGACCATTACCATGCCGATCTCCGCGGCCTCTACCCCGCCATCGGGCAGGATTTCGACAGGGATACCTATGATGCCCTTGTCGAGGGCCTGCCCAGGGTACGCAAATATGATACCCTTGTGCTTGTGCAGCGCGAGGCGAAGGAACCGGAAGAGAGATATGACGGCATCAAGCGTTTCAGTGACGAGTACGGATTCAGTTCCATGCTCATACCCAGCGTCAACGACAGTCCGATCAGGCTCGGGACCCTTTACCTGACGGCCGACGACAGGGAACTCGTAAACCTGATCAAGATCGCCGAAAGGGATAATCTTGAAATCGGCAAGGATTTCGGGATAATTTCCTACAACGACACCCCTCTGAAGGAGGTGATCTGCGGCGGCATCGCCACCCTTTCGACAGACTTCCGCAAGATGGGCCGGACCATGGCCGCGCTTATCACCGATTCAACTCCGACAACTCCTATACAGACCATACGCAATCCCTGGATGCTTCTGCCCAGAAGATCCCTATAGATACCTTATTATTATGAATCCTTCTTACAAACTGCTTTTTGCGCTGGCGCTCCTTTCAATCGCGTGTAAACCTAATGTCATCAGTGTCGAACAGCGTGACGGCTATACGCTTGTCCATCAGACAAAGGGCCCGACCCTCGGCTACACATCAGCGCCTGTCCTGGAGATTAAAGGTTACGCATTCAAGGATCTTAACCGCAACGGCGAGCTTGACCCCTACGAGGACTGGAGGCTTCCTGTCGAAAAGCGTGCGGCAGATCTCGCGGCAAGGATGTCGCTTGAAGAGATTTGCGGTCTGATGATGTACTCCAGCGCACTGGACGCCACCTCGGCCGAGCTCACCGGGCCCCAGAAAGACCTTTTGGAGAAGGACCATATCCGCCATATGCTCATACGGAACGTAGCTTCACCGGCTGTCGGCGCCGCGTGGTCCAATGCCGTACAAGCCTACTGTGAAGCCGCCAATCTCGGCATTCCATCCAACAACAGCACCGACCCGCGCAACTACTCCAACGGCTCGGCCAATGTCAATTCCTACAAGCCGGAGCCCGACGGAGAGTTCGACCCCGCCGGGACAAGTGACATATCCAAATGGCCCAGGGAGATGGGCCTCGCCGCGACCTTCGATCTGGACGTAATACGCGCTCACGGTGAGATTGTCTCGGCCGAGTACCGCGCCCTTGGCATCACTACGGCCCTTTCTCCGCAGGCCGATATGGCCGGAGAGCCGCGCTGGAGGCGTTTCTACGGCACTTTCAGCGAAGATCCAATCCTTTGCCGCGACATAGTCCGCACCTACGTCGAAGCCTTTCAGAACACTCCCGGGAGCAAAAGCGGCTGGGGCTTGCAGTCAATTAACTGTATGGTAAAGCACTGGCCGGGCGGCGGGACAGGCGAGGCAGGCCGCGACGCCCATTTCGGGATAGGCAAGTACGGAGTCTATCCAGGGGGCAATTTCGAGGAGAACCTCGTGCCCTTTGTGGACGGGGCATTCTCGCTGCCGGGCAGGACGAAAATGGCCTCGGCCGTGATGCCCTATTACACTATATCCTACGGACAGGATCCCTCCGGCGAGAATGTCGCCAACGGATTCTCCCACTATATTATCCAGGACCTTCTCCGCGACAAATACGGTTTCGAAGGCGTGGTCTGCACGGACTGGGGTATCGTGAACGACTACGAAGTCCCGTGGAAGCATAACGGCAAGCCTTGGGGCGTGGAGACGCTCACCCCGGCGGAGCGGCGTCTTATGTGTTTCGAAGCAGGAGTCGACCAGCTCGGCGGCACCAAGGACAACGAGATCAGCATTGAGGCCTACAAACTCTGGGAGGAGAAATACGGAAAGGAAAGCGCCCGCGAGCGCTTCGAGCTGTCGGCCCGCAGGCTTCTCGTCAATATTTTCAATGTTGGCAATTTCGAGAATCCGTATGTCGACCCGGAAGCGGCGACAAAGACGGTAGGCTGCAAGGAATTCGTCGCGGCCGGCTATGACGCGCAGCTAAAATCCATCGTGATGCTCAAGAACCACGGCGACGCACTGCCCGCGGCTTCATCACTCAAGGTCTATGAGCCGATGCGTCACATCCCGGCCGGGCTCACCCACTGGCAGGTTCCCACCGCCGCTTATGACGAATACCCCATATCAAAAGAGCTGCTCGGCCGCTACTACGAAGTGGCGGAGACTCCGGAAGATGCCGATTTTGCCATCGTGTGCATAAAGAGCCCTGTGGGCCACTGGGGCTATGTCGCCCCTGTCGGCGATGAGGCTGAAGGCCATTACAATCCTATCAGCCTGCAGTGGGGACCCTACACGGCTGAATTTGCCCGCGAAAAGAGTTTAGCGGGAGGCGATCCTCGCGAAGCGTCGGACAACCGCAGCTATCGTGGCCGCACGGAGACCAGTTCCAATGAGCCGGATATGTATCTGGTGCGCGACACCAAGAAAGCAATGGGAGACAAGCCCGTGATAGTTATCGTGGCGACCGAAAGGCCTTTTGTTCCCGCCGAAATCGAGCCTTGGGCAGACGCCATCCTGATCAACTGGGGCGTCAACAACAACGCCCTGCTCGACATCGTCAGCGGCCACGCGGAGCCCTACGGCCTGCTGCCCTGCCAGATGCCCGCTGACATGCGCACCGTCGAAGAGCAGTGCGAAGACGTCCCTTGCGATATGCGCTGCTACGAAGACGCCGAAGGCAATGTCTACGACTTCGCCTTCGGCCTCAACTGGAGCGGAGTCATCTCCGACGCCCGAGTAAAAAAATACAAGAAAAGGACTGTACTTATTTCATGAGCGACGGGAAATAACTGATTGAATACAAAAAAGACCGGTTTAAGCCGGTCTTTTTTTGTGCCCCAAGCGGGAATCGAACCCGCACGGCTTTAAAGGCCACTGGATTTTGAGTCCAGCGCGTCTACCAATTCCGCCATCAGGGCAAAAGGCGGCGGCAAAGATAGTGAAATTATCTTTGCCGCCGACAATCTGAAGAAAATTATTTCTTCTTCTGAGCCTTGATAGTGGACTCCTTGACCACGCAGCCGGGGAAGATCTTGCCTGCACCGATCACGATGTCGAAGGTCGTGGCGGTGAGGTAGACGTTGCCGCTCTCCTCTCCCTCTTCAGCCTTGATTTCCTGGCCGGCAGCCTTGGCCGCGGCCCTCATCTCGGCTTCTTCGAGAGCACCGAAACGGTTGTCCCAGATCTTGTCCTTGACGGGCTTCAGCTCGGCGACCTTCTGGTACTTGACCTTGCCTGTGTCGGGATCCTTGGAAGGAAGGAGGACGTCGTAGCGGGACTTCTCGTTGACACCTTCCTTGAGACCGATGGGGACCTCGACGGTCTTGCCGTCGGCGCTGATGGCGCCGATGGGGACGTTGACCTTGAACTCATCGTAGCTCCTCTGGAGCTCGACGATGGCCTTGTCGACGGCACGGGTCACGGCCTTCAGCATCTGCTGGTCCTTGGAGAGCTTGGAGAAGCTCTTCGAGGTGGTGATACTTCCGGAGGTCGTGGTGGCGCCGATGTAGTCGAGGGAGAAGACGTCGCTGTTTTCAAAAGCGGCCTTCTTGGCGTCATCGAGGTATCCGTCGCTGATCCAGTACATCTTGTAGAAGGTACCCATGACCTCGTCGTTCCAGAGGAGACGGTAGAGGTAGGTCGTGATGTTGACGGTGAAGCCGTCAATCTCGTTGATGGCGGAGGCCGCCACATCACCCAGGCTGCTGACGCTGGAGCCGAAGAGGGCGCCGCCGATCTGGCCGAGGACCTTGAGGCCGGTCGCGGCCTTTGCGGACTGCTCGCCCTTGTCAACGAAGGTGATGTCATTGACGATCATGAAGGTCTTGCCGATGAGCTCCTCGCCGGCATCGCCGAGGATGGCGAAGTTGCGGGTCGAGGCCTCAGCCGCGGAAATATCGGCCGCGGAGGCGTCGTAGAAACCTCTCTCCTGGACAAGGTTCATGTCGAATGCACCTGTCTCGGGGTTACGGTCGAACCACTTGGCGATCATGTCCCTCGGGATCTTGTTGGTCGCGATGAACTCGTCGATGTCGGCCATGTTGCCGGCTTCCTTGTTCTTGCCGCCCTTCTTCATCTTGGCCGCGTTGGAAATTATCACGCGCGGCTGGATGTTGTGGTCGTTGAACTTGTCGGGAAGAGGCATCGCGAAGAATGCGGAGTCGATTGCCGACGCATAAGGGAAGGTAGGGTGCTCGATGATGACGCTGTACAGCGAGCTGCGGCGATACTTCATCATGACACCGGTGGTGTCCTTTCCAGTCTTGGCGTCCTGGGCGAAGAGACCGGCCCCGACAAGGAGCATGGTCAGAAGGATAATAATTTTCTTCATATCTGAGATCTGTTTAGTACCTTACAGGCCAGGCGGTGTAATAGACATCCGCTTTCTGGTGGTTGCCATATGCAACACCCACGTCTCTCCAGGCGCTGATCTTCTTCTTGGCAAGGTCGTACTGCTGGGCGTTGTCGCGGGCCTCGATGTCGCGGTAGTACTGGATGTCGGCCTTTACGCGGGCGGCAATCTCCTTGCTGAGAGCGACGGACTCGGGATAGCACTTGGCCTCGGGCATGATCTCGGCGAGATACTCGGCGGCCTCGGCGGCTGCGGAAGCATCCTGGCCGGCGATCCAGATGGCCTTTGCCTTGGCGAGGTTGCGGTTGGCCTGGTCGTCGATGTACTTCTGATAGATGTCAGCGGCGGCGGGGACTACCTTGGAGGAGTAGCTGGGGCATGCCTCGGGGACAAGGCCGAGCTTGAAGAGAGCCTCGTCATACTTGTAGACCTTCGCCAGGGACTGGGCCTGGGTTATGATGTTGTCGATCTGGCCTTCGTAGTAGTTGACGATCTTGGTGTTAGCACCGGCGAGGAACTTGGTGAGGTTCGGGTTCTGCGGGGACAGAGCCTTGAAGGCCTTGATGTGGGCCTGCTCCTCGGCGTTGCCGACTCCCTGGATGGGGATGGTCGTTGAATCGAAGGTCTTCTTGCCGAGGACATCGACGACATAGATGGTCAGGTCGCCCTTCTCAAAGAACTTGGGAGGGTTTCCGGGGTTGACGTACTTGTCGGTGATGCTGATGGCGGAAGTGAGGATGAACTGGCAGAAGTCATCGGTGGCTCCCATGCCGCTGCGGGCGCAGGCGGCGGAAAGCTTGTTCTTGATGATCTCCTGGGCCTCGATGGAGATGTAGGGAACCTGCTCGGGGAAAACGACCGCGACAGGTACCTTCGGGGCTTCCTGTGCGGGCTCCTGCGCAAGAGCGTTGAAGCCGCAGGAAAGCGCGATGGCGCAAAGTATGAATCTGAATGCTTTCATTGCTGACTTGGTTTATTTGTCACCGATGATGACCTGGGCCTCACCGAGACCCTTGTTCATGAGTTTGGACCTCTCGATGAGGTAAGGAGCGGCCTGGAGGTGCTTGACAAGACCCCTGGCGAAGGCGTTGGCGGCGAGGGGACGGCCCTTCTCGTCGTAGATAGGCATACGGACTTCGGTGAAGTTCATGTAGAGCTCGGAGTCGTCGGCGAGGTTGTAGCGGTGGGAAACGGTGTTCTCATAGACCCAGTCCTCGATGATTTCGCGGAGCTCCTTGCCGTCGAACTCGGTCTCGAGGTCGATGCCGAGGTCGTTGCCGTCAAAGACGTTGATGTTGAGGGTCATCTCGCGGCCGTTCTCAAGAAGGTCGTCGAAATGGTTCTGGAGACGGTCGCAGAACTCGTCCATGTGGGAGTTGACGGCCTCTTCGAGGAGGACGGGAACCTCAGCGGTGAACGAGGGCTGGCCGGTACCGGAAGCGGAAGCGACCTGCTTGGAGGTGTAGGCGTCGATAGCGTCGAGGATGTAGGTGATGGAACGCTTGGGACCCATCTCGTTGACCTTCCAGGTCAGCTCGAGAACGATGTCGGCGCGGGCCTGGTTGCGGATCTCCATGTAGGCGTTGGTCTGGACCTCGGCGCCGCTCTTGGACTGGATCGCGGCGTTCTCCATCGCACGGCGGTTGATAGCGTCGGAAGCGGCCTTGAGCTGCTTGAGCTGGAAGCCGCGGTCTGCCATGAGGCCGCCGATCTTGCTGATGACGAGGGTCAGGTCAGCGTCGTTGCTGAGGGCCCTGGAGTAGTCAGGGGAGAATATCGTCTGGCCCTGGACGTCGATTTCATTCATATAGCCGTTCTGGCTGCACCAGACATTGCTGGGAATGACCATAAGGGAAGGCTTCTTGGCCTGTCCGAAGGCAGTCGCCGCCACGAGGACGAGCGAAGCTGCGATAAGAAGGAGTTTTTTCATTGCTTAGGGTTTGATGATGTTTTGCTGGATGAGGTATTCTTTGAGCTGCTGGCGCAGGATACGGACCGTCACGACGCGACGGACCTGAATGTCGTTCCTTGCCTTGTCGGTCGAGCCAACCTTCTTGTCTTCAGTGGAGATGAAGTTGAGGTATTCGCCCTGGTCGGCGAGGAAGGAATAAATGAAGGAAGAGTACTTCTCTTCAGCGTTAACCTCGGTGATGAGGGGCTTGGAGAGGAATGTGTTACCGGGGACGTTGACGCCCTTGAGCATCACATCCCTGACCGCGTTCTTCCAGGCCTGCTCGATGGCGTCCTGGGCGTTGCGGCCCTGACCGGAAGCGCGGACGGTGATGGAGCCGTCAGCCTCGGTGTTGAGGAATTGGGTACCCGCATCGTAGTACGAGGATACCTGCCTCTTGCCGCAGCTCACGATGGTGAGCACGGCGAGAAGGACTGCAAAAAACCTGATTTTCATTATTTTCACTGGGTTTTAGAATTCGTAGCAGAAACGGAGACGAAGGCCGTGGAGGAAGCCCTTTGCGAAAGGATCCTGAGGCTCCGGTTCGCGGTAATTGACCGGCTCGCGGGAAGGAGCGGTAGCCGTGCGCATGCCGCCAATGGGTGCGGGAGCGGGATTGATATTGATGCTGTTGTCATCAATACCATTCTCGACGGGCTTGTGGATGTAGGTGTGCTGGAGGAGGTAGCCGAGGGTCAGCACGAAGTGGTGACGCTCGAGGGGACCGAACTTCAGACCGATGGACGGGGAAAAGAAGCCCCCCACCTTGTAACCTTCACCGAAAGCATAACCGCCTTCGACTTCCCAGCAGGGAACTACGTTGCGGCTGCGGCCGGGCATCATCGAACCGCTGACGGTACCGAACAGCGGAAGCGACATGTTCTTGAAGCCGCTGTACATATCCTTGTCGCGATACTTGTAGTTTTCGCCCTTGATGTAGTAGCGGTAGCCGAAGCCGACACCGATCTGGAAGAACTCGTTGAGCCTGTAGCCGAGAGCGAAGTCTGCCTCAACAGGGGCGCAGGCCCTGAGAGCTTCCTGATAGGGAATACCGACACCGACAGAAACGCCGGCGCCCCACCAGAAGCCAGACTTTACGCCGGTGTAGTCCTTATAAGGGGACTTGGGGGCGTAAGGATCCTGGGGGACACCTTTGTCCATACGGTTGATCTCGGTGCGGTTGTAAGTGAGGGTCTGGCCGTTAGCCGTCTCGATAGTGACTTTGTAGTCGTCGGAGGCAACGACGTTGCCTTCAACCTTGTTGCCGTTCTTCAGAAGAAGGACGGTCCAGCCCTCCTGCCCGAACGAAAGGACGGGGATGAGGAGGAGAAGGGCTATGAGAAGCTTTTTCATCGGGCCGGGAGATTAAAATCCTGATGCAAGGCCACGGATGACGCCGGCTTTCTCAAGGTGCTGGCGGAGAAGTTTGACGTTGACGGAGACGGTCGCGGAGACTTTGTACTCCTTGCCGACCTTCATTGCTTCCATGCTGCCGGTCTGGACGTCGGAGACATAGCGCTCCCAGTCGTTTCCACCGAAGAACTGGCTGAAGAAATCGGCCTTTGTGAACTGGACGTCGGGGTCTTTGGCGAGAGGGCGGATACCTGCACCGTTGCCGGCGTAGCCCTTGAAGATCACGGCGTGGATGGCATCCTTGCGGATTTCGGAGGTCGCCACATTGGCTTTCTTGGCATAGGAACCGACCTTGACCTGGGCGATGCCGTCGCCGGTCGTCTTGACGTATTCTACGTCATAGTGGAACGCGTCGGAGGCCGCAGTGGCCTTCTTGTCCTTGGCAGAAAGAGTGAGGGCTGCCATACCGGCGAGGACGAAAAGTAAGATTTTCTTCATAATGTTTTGGTTTAAAAACGTTGTCTTTTTTTAGTCCTTTCGCAAGGCCGCAGGAGGCCTGCAAAGGTCAAAGTTAATAATTTATAATAACATATCAAACGAAAGGGCGCGTTTTTTTGTATCTTTGTCCGCCCCGCTGAAACCGGGGCACTGCAAGACAAATTCCGTACCAGCCATAAAAAACAGAGCATGATTGCAACCACCCTGAAAGGCAAAAACCGCGACGAGATACTCTCCCTGCTTGAAAACGGGGAGATCGGGATGGCCGAAATCCGGCTTGACCTCTGCCCTCTTTCCGAAGAGGACATCGAAGAAGTTTTTTCTTCGACCGACGTTCCCCTCATTGCGACCTGCCGTTTCGACGCTGACTCCGCGGCGGAGAGGAAAATTCTCCGCGCGGTCGCGGCCGGAGCAGCTTTCGCCGACGTGGAGAACGAGGCGCCCGCAAAATCCTTCGGCAGGGTGAAAAGCGCATGCTCCGAGTGGGGTACAAGACTCATCGTGTCCTTCCACGACTTCGAAAGTACCCCGTCCGGAGAGAGGCTCGAAGCGATGCTTCACGAAGCGCTCTCCAAGGGGGCCGACATCGTAAAAATCGCCGTTACAGCCCGTTCAAAGGACGATATTCAGCGCATATATGACCTTTATAAGAAGGCCCCCGAAGGGCGGCTCGTCGCGTTCGCGATGGGGCCGGAGGGGAAGGATTCGAGGCTGAGATGCCTCGCCCTCGGGGCGCCGTTCACCTACGCCGCCCTCTCGGAAAGCGAAGCTGCGGCTCCGGGCCAGAGGGCGTTCCGGGAGATGGAGGAGGCTGTTTTCGGGGTTTCGCCCGTTAAGCCTCTCCGTCCGGTCTCGCTCCGTATGCCGGCCTCGAAGAGTTTTGCACAGAGGGCGGTGCTTGCGGCGGCGCTCGCCCCCGGCGAGTCCGTCCTTTCCGGCTACACCCCCTGCGACGACAGCGAGGCTGCGATACGCGCAGCCGAAGCCCTCGGAGCGAAAGTGGTCCGGGAAGGAGACAGGCTCAGGATCACCGGAGGCAAAGCCGAGGTGCGGGAACTGTTCGTCGGCGAGTCGGGGCTGCTTACGAGGCTGCTTATTCCGCTTGTCGCCGTACGCTGCAGCGGGCATGTCAGGATTGAAGGCGAGAAGACCATACTCGGAAGGCCGCTCGCCGGCGCCCACGACGTGATGGCCGCTTTCGGGGTGAGCCTGAGGCCGGAGCGGACCGGCGCCCGCAGGACAGACTGCTACCTTCCACTGACAGTCAGCGGTCCGATCATCCCCGGCAAGGCCGAGATTGACGGCCGCAGCGGCTCGCAGCTTATCTCCGGGCTCCTCATGGCGCTTCCGATGGCCGAAGGCCGGTCCACCCTTTATGTAACGGATCCCAAGAGCATTCCGTATCTTTTCATCACCCTCGACGTGATGAAAAAATTCGGCGTAAGGGCCTCCTGCGAGATGGAGGGAGACGAAGATTTCGCGGAATCCCGCGACTGGGGTCTCTGCACCGGCATAACCTTCAAGATAAACGGAGGGCAGGCCTACCAGGCCGCAGCCTTCGACATCGAAGGCGACTGGAGCGGAGCGGCCTGTTTCCTTGCCGCCGGAGCCATAAGCGGCGACGTGACCCTCGAAGGGCTCGACATGTCTTCACTCCAGGCCGACATATCGATCATGGATATCCTGGCGCAGGCCGGCGCCTCACTCTCCTCACTGGAGGATGGTTCGGTCCACGTACAGCGCTCCCCTCTCGCGGCCTTCAGCGCGGATCTTGCCAACTGCCCGGACCTGTTTCCGGTCACGGCGGTCCTCGCGGCCTTCTGTAAAGGAAGCAGCGTGCTTTCAGGCGTGGAGAGGCTCCGCCACAAGGAAAGCGACAGGGCCGCCGCGATTGAAGAGATGCTGCAGAAAATGGGCGTCGATGTCCGGATCGAAGAGGACGTGATGACAATCCGCGGCACAGGCCTCTCCGAAAGGATACTGACCGGGAGGCTCCTCCGCGGCGGGTCCTTCACCTCCGGAGGCGATCACCGCATGGTGATGGCACTAAAGCTCGCCTCCCTTTACGCAGAATCCCCCGTCATCATAGACGACGAGGGATGCGTTTCAAAATCTTTCCCTTCCTTCCACGAATGTTTCGCGGCTCTGAAGGGCTAGCGTACTATTCCCCTTCCGCTTCGGCGACAGCCTTGAAATAGCGGTAGCTGGAGACCTTCAGCTCGCCGACGGACAGTTCGTCGCAGACGATGGTGCCGGCGGGATGGTTCTGCATGCCCGAAAGGGTGCAGTAGTGGGAAATCGGGCCTTCGACCGCGTCCTTGATGGCGCGGGCCTTCTTGCTGCCGAAGGCGAGGATAACGACCTCCTTCGCGGAAAGGACGGTCGCGACGCCGACGGACATGGCCTGGGCGGGCACCTGCTGCCAGTCGCCGCCGAAGAAGCGGGAATTGACCTCGCGGGTGTCGCGGGTGAGGGTCACGACGCGGGTGCGCGACGAAAGCGAGGAGAACGGCTCGTTGAAAGCGATGTGGCCGTCCTCGCCGACGCCGCCGAGGAAGAGGTCGAAGCCTCCGGCCGCCTCGATGGCCTTCTCGTATGCTTCACACTCGGCGACCGGGTCGGGAGCGTTGCCGTTGAGGATGTGGATGTTCTCCGCGGGCTCGTCGATGTGGTCGAAAAGATAAGTGTGCATGAAGGAATGATAGCTCTCGGGGTGCTCCTCGGGGAGACCGACGTATTCGTCCATGTTGAACGAAATGACGTTCTTGAAGGAGACCTCGCCGGCCTTTACCATACGGATGAGCTCCTTGTAGGTCTCGATGGGGGTTGAACCGGTGCAGAGGCCGATGACGAACGGCTTGTCGGTCAGCGCGGCCTTCTCATTGATACGGCGCGCGATGTAGCGGGCTGCCCATACCGAGCCCTCTACTGAAGAATCTTTGATGATTACTTTCATTTTAACAGAGCTTTAAGAAAACTTCGATTGCCTGATATTCGGCCATGCCGAGCTCGTCGTAGAGCCTGGCGGTGTTCTGTGTGCGTTCCTCGGCCCTCTGCCAGAACTCGCGCGGGTCATCGCCCGGGAACGGGACGATGTCCTTCTGCGAGAGATGGCGGAAGATCGAGTGGCGCTTTTTGATCATTTCATCCGGTGAAATGGGGACTGCCATGTCCACACGGCCGAGCTCCCACTCCATCCATGCTCCGCGATAGAGCCAGACGTGGGTCTCCGAGAGCCAGTCGTTGCCCTCCTCACGGAGCTGGTCGAGGGCCTCGAGGGCGGCCTCGGTGCAGACCCTGTGGGTCCCGTGGGGATCCGCAAGGTCTCCGGCCATGAATATCATGTCCGGCTTAAGGTCGGAGATGAGTTTCTTGATGATGTCCACGTCGGCCTGCGTGCGCGGCATCTTTTTCACGCCGCCGCTTTCGTAGAAGGGCAGGTTGAGGAAGTGGGCGTTGGTCTTGTCGTTGAGCCCGAAGGAGCGGACGGCGCCGCGGGCTTCGCTGCGGCGGATCGCGCCCTTGATGTCAAGCAG
>CADAXR010000014.1 GCA_902791945.1 uncultured Bacteroidia bacterium | reverse complement strand
CCGGCATCGCCGCACGATTATTGCAGGGGAAGGGGAAATCTTTTTTGGTATGAAAGCATTATTACTCAGCGCGGCGCTGGCGGCGGGGATGCTGTGTTTCGGGACGGGGAACGCGGCGGCGCAGACGCGCATTTTCGACGGGACGTCTCGGTATTCATCAGACGTGATGTACACGGTAAGGAACGGGAAAATCTATCGCGGCAATTCCAGTTACTCATCCGACATCCTCTGCAGGGTGTCCGGCGGAAAGGTCTATTCGGGCAATTCCAGCTACACCTCGGACGTGGTGATGAACTTCAGGGACGGAAAGATCTACCGGGGGACTTCCAGCTACACATCAGACGTTCTGTTCACGATCCGTAACGGCAAAATCTACCGCAGCAACTCCAGCTACACCTCCGACATCGTGGCGAATATCCGCGACAACCGCCTCTACCGCGGCACATCCAGCTACACCTCGGACGTAATCATCAACTGGGACGGCCTTCTCACCGTGGAGGAGTTCGTCGCCCTCTGGTACGTGATGTTTATCTAAGCGAAGGGCTCTGTCGCGTTGGTATCAAAATTCAGTAGCCCCTGATGCCCTATGAGGTCGATATTGAGGGCTGATTCGATTTTAGCAATGGTTTCGAGGGTCATATTGGCCTGACCCTTCAGGAGATGGGAAATGTGTTGCTGCGTGCAGCCCAGTTTCCCAGCCAACTGCTGTTGGGTAATCCCCAATGCCGCCATACGGCTGGCCGACTTTATGGCGATAGCATAAGAATATTTCTGCCACGGCCAGTCCTCTCTGGCTTTCCGGGCCAAATCCAGAAAGGAGTGTTCTCCTTTCTGTTGATTCGCTTTCAGATACTCGATAGCTTTCATGCCATATAATCTTTAAGGGCGGCAATATCAGTTACGCCTTGCTCCAGTAAATAATTCCTTATCTTTTCCATCCTCTGCAACTCTTGCAACGTGTGTTCACGCTCGGCCATTGTTTGTGTAAGTTTAATCGCCCCTCCGGTAATAAGAAAAACTCCATTATCCAATTTTAAGGCATAGAGGCGTAGCCAGGAAGAATGTTTCGTTTGCTTGAACCCTTTTGCTTTTTCTCGTGACAATACCATCTCGCTGGTGCGGTAATTCTCCAGAGGGCGGAAATGCCTGTTTAGGTCAGCGTCAGGCTGAATGTCTAAAATAACACAAGCTAACTGGGTAGCATCTTCCACAGTGTCAAATATTGCCTCTTCTAAGTTTGTTATTCGGAAGTTGTTTATCAAATCCGTTATGTTTGATAAGAAGAAATCCCGCAAATAGTCTGGGTCTAGCCATTGTTTAATCGTGAGAAAAAGAATATTTTCACTATCACCATCATAGACCGCCGCCCAGAGTTTCTCGTTACCAAGGACATCATCGAATCTCATTTTTGCTTCCGCGGCAAAGTTAATACAATTTTTCATTTGTACAAATTTTAATTTGTTAAAAGAAATTAGCCCCTTGTCACATTCCAATATGGACATTACAAATGTCCGCATCGCTTTGCATTTTTTCAACTCTCAGGGCTATTGAAAATAAAGGTTTTTCGGCGTATATGAATGTATAATATATACTAATAAGAACGTTCTATACGCGCAGACCATGAATTCATGAACCAGCAGGGGGTTGCGATTTTCGGGGGGAGAGAGTATATTTGCGGCATAAATCTACCAGGTGGCTTATATGAAATTCTACAGATTTTTGACGGCGGTGCTGGCGGGGGTGATGTTCCTGTCGGCATCAAATTGCGGCGGAAGCCGCGGGGTGGTCCCTCCGGAGGAAAGGACCCCGCAGATTGAGGTTCCCAGCACGGAAAATCCGGATCCGGACGCCCCTACCGTGTACTACACCTCCGACATCAGCCCCGAAGGGCTGGTGAAGATATATGAGGCGCTGGGCGTTACCGCCAGCGGGCGTGTAGCCGTGAAGATATCCACCGGAGAATCAGCCAAAAGCAACCACCTCAGCCCCGAGCTCATCGGGGATCTGGTCCGGAAAGTCGACGGCACCCTCGTCGAGTGCAACACGGCCTACGGCGGCAACCGCGCGACGACCGAAAAGCACCTCGAGGCCATCAAGGAGAGGGGCTACGACAAGATTGCGAAGGTGGACATCATGGATGCCGAAGGCTCCATTAACCTTCCGGTCGCGGACAAGAAGTGGCTCAAATACGACATCGTCGGCAGCCATATCACCAACTACGACTTCATGATAAACCTCGCCCATTTCAAGGGGCATCTGATGGGCGGTTTTGGCGGCGTGCTGAAAAACCAGAGCATCGGAGTCGCCTCATCCGCGGGCAAGGTCTATATCCACACCGCGGGGAAAAGGACCTCCGGGCCGATCGTGGGCAATTTCGACCAGGATTCCTTCCTGGAGTCGATGGCCGCAGCGGCGCAGGCCGTCCACGACTATTTCAAGGAGGAAGGGAGGGACATCGTCTATATCGACGTGATGAACAACATGTCCGTCGACTGCGACTGCGACGGCAATCCCGCGGGCCCCAGGCTCCGCGACATGGGCATCCTCGCCTCCACCGACCCCGTGGCCCTGGACCAGGCCTGCCTGGACCTCGTATTCAACCATGCCGACGCAGAAGGCGACGACTCCAAGCCCCTCCAGGAGCGCATCAACAGCCGTCACGGCACGCATATCACCGTCTACGCCGAGCAGATCGGCCTCGGCAGCCGCAAGTACAACATCGTAAATATTGACAGGAATGCTGACTGAGTTCAGTGGTGTATTGAGTCCCAGTAAAACAAAACCCCTGTCAACGCGACAGGGGTTTTGCATAAAAGGTCCGTGCCGGGTTAACTGGCAGGGGTAACTGTGACAACTTTGGTCTGAATGTTCAAATGGATGGTATAATCCCCTGAAGGCAAATTGTCGTGGGCAATCTGGAACTGCTGGTCTTGTGCTCCGTTCCATTCCCAATTCTCTCCAGCCACCCAGTAGTTGTCATCCGTGGAATTGCGCCAGTAGCCATACCAGTCACCCTCTTTGACGACGAGGAACTTGAACATGCTGTCACTATCATACGGATCCTTCGCCCAAATCCATCCTGTCCAGGAGAAATTACCGTCGTCGAGCAAGGTCATTTCTTCGGCGGCATCACGATCCCAGCCCCAACTGAACGCGGAACCGATTAGCCAGATGTGAGGGATCGCCTCGACCTTGAGAGTATTAAGGTCTACATTGAGGGTAACCCACCCGTCGCGGTACCCTACGTCATTAAGCTGAAACATTTGCTGGTCCTGGCTCTCTTTCAGGGTCCAGTAATCCGTAGCATCCGGATCACGGAAATAGCCGGTCCAGTAATCGTCACCGAAGACCTTTTCCGTACCAAACTTGAATTCCCAGCGGGGAAGGAGGCCGCTCCAGGTGAACTTGCCGTCACCGAGCGAAGTCATCGGCGATGCATTGAGGTAGTAAGGATCCCACTCGAAGGCATAGACATAGAGACGATCCGGGATGGTCTTTTCAACGCTCACCGTCATCGTGTTGAGATTGGCCGTGACAGTGTACCAACCGCGGGCCATACCCTTATCACCCAGGTTGAAAACATCAGAACTACTGGCACTGGCTATCATCGTCCAATAATCAGAGGCGGAAGCATCCCTGCTGTAGCCGGTGTCATAGTCACTCGAAGCACCGTTGTTGGTCAGGAACTTGAACGCCCCGTTGCAGTCTCCGGACCAGGTAAAGACGCCGTCGGAGACCTTGGTCATCGCCCGCGCATTAGGCGCGCCAACACCCTGCTCCCAGTACCAGAAGTAGATAAACAGACGGTCGGGGATGCTCGGGACAAGAGTGACCTTCATGGTGTTCAGGTCGGCGGTAATCGTGTACCAGCCGGCAGCCATGCTCTGGTCATTAAGCATAAACATAGTCTCCTGGTCTGTCTCCTTCATAGTCCAGTAATCAGCGGCCTCCGGGTCACGGAAGTAGCCCGTCCAGTAATCACTGGTGGAAGTCAGGAACTTGAACTGCCAGGGGATGAAGTGGCCGGACCAGGAGAACACGCCGTCAGAGACGCGGGTCATCTCCTGCGCGTTGGCGACATCGCTCCAGGCCCAGAAGTAAATGTAGAGCTTCTTGGGGAGGATGGACATGTCGGGTATGCTGAGGAGCTGGCCGCGGGCATAGGTTGTGCTCTTGCTGCCGAGGTTACCGGTCTGGGTGTATTTCTCAACCTCGGAAGAGGCGGCGTTCTCGAACATCTTGACCGAGAGCTTCAGATTGTCGGCATAGGTCCCGGGGACCACAGGCACATAGATATCCACATTCTCGCGGCTCCCGGAAGGGACTGCGATGGAGTAGCCCTCGGCACCTCCGGAAAGCTGGGGATCCGTGGCTGTCAGGTCGGCAGTTGAACCGCCTTTGGCAAACAGCAGATTGCCGGAAGATGCTTCCAGATAAATGGAGGCGATCTCATCAGGAATCTTCTTGACGGTGAACTTTGCGACGGCACCGAGGTGCTTGAAAGCAAAGCCAGTGGTGTGACCCGCGCCGGCCTTGGCGAACATAGGGACAAGGCGGGTCGGAGCCTGCCTTGCCTCAAGGCTGCTCTTGACATCGAGCTTGACCGAAGTACCCTCAACGGTCACAAAATCATACGGATAGACCGCGTAAGAGTTCTCATCGACAGCGCCGCCGGCGGGGACAGTACCGACGAAGGTACCTTCCGCCTTGCCTGCAGAGTCATCGTCGAGGACGAATTTGGTCAGTTCGGAGCCGGTCCAGACACCAATGGCGTCACCAGCTTCCCAGGTGAAGGTCCCGCTGTCATCGGCGAGAACCTTTGATGCGTCGATCAGCTGGTCCGATACGGCACGAACGGTTACGGTACGTCCGCCTTCGGGGAAGGCCGGACTCATTTCTTTTTGATTGCACCCTACGGCTGCCATCCCGGCCGCGACAAGGCAAAGAATAATTCTGTTTTTCATAATTGCACTTGTTTTAAGACCAGAAATCATCGTCGTAGTCGACCACGGTACCGTCCTCGACGGTGCCGGCCGCACCGGACTCGAGGAAAGAGCCCTCCAGGCGGAGGTCCCTCTCACGGAGTTCCGGTTCGAGATAGGGTTTTTTGATTTCCATAATATATTGTTAGTTAATCATTTGCTTCTGCGGACGTGACCGTTACCGCATGGGTTAATATATTCAGGCCAATAGTATAATTCCCTTCCTCCAGGCCATCGTGGGAGATATCGAACTGATCGTCGGGGTTGTCCCTGACTCCGGCAAGCCAGTACTCGGTTTCCGTGGAATTGCGCCAGTAGCCGTACCAGTTGTCACTGACGACAAGGAACTTGAAAAGTCCGGGAGTAACGTGTCCGGTCCAGGTGAAAGCACCGTCTCCGAGCCAGGTCATCTCCACATTATCATCGGGACGTGCAGACGGAAGATCCCAGTTGCCCAGGATAGCAGGGCCGACAAGCCAGACGTGAGGGATGAACTCGACCTTCAGGGTGTTGAGATCGACGTTGAGGGTAATCCACCCGTCACGGAAACCTTTTGCTCTCGGGCTGAACATCACCTCCGTCGCGCTCTCCTTCAAAGTCCAGTAATCATCCGCATCCGGATCGCGGAAATAGCCCGTCCAGTAATCGCCGGATTCCGCATTGGATGTGGTAAATTTGATATTGTCATCAGGCAGCACGCCGCTCCAGGTGAATTTTCCGTTGCCAAGGGCCGTCATTTCCTGTGCATAGGTGGCGTTATTCCAGGCCCACGCATACACAAACAGGCGCTCCGGGAGAGGAGTGGCATTCCTGACGTATGACACCTTCATCGTATTCAGGTTGGCTGTAATGGTGTAATTACCGGCGGTCTGACCATCGTGGTTCAGTTCGAAGGTCGCATCGTCGCCGCCCACGGTGGGCTTCATCGTCCAGTAGTCAGACGCATTCTCATCCCTACTGTAGCCGGTGCCATAGTCGTCGGATACGGCTTTGGCTGTCAGGAACTTAAACTGCCAGGGACCGCAGTCTCCGGTCCACGAGAACACACCGTCGGAAACCTTGGTCATCTCCTGCGCGTTGGTAGCGTCAACCCAAGCCCAGAAATAGATGTAAAGATGCTCCGGGAAGGTCGGGGTGGGAGGGATGACGGGAGTGGAATCCCCACTCACCGCCACGGTGACTGAGTTGGACCACACGTCGCTCTTGCCATCGGCGGAAGCCTTGACCTTGAAAACGATGTTGAAGGGCGGCTCTCCAAGAGAAGCTATATCCCTGTGGGAAAGAGACTTTTCCAGCCCCGCGACGGTGTAGACCGCGGGCGTTACGGTGCCTGCTTCCAGTTTATAGGTGGCTCCATCTCCGGCTGAAGTCCAGGTCAGCTTAACGGCCTCTTCGTCACTTTCACTGTCAAGAGTTATCTCAGTGACGCTGGCGGTCAGGACCGGAGCGGTAAGCGGGACTACCACCGGCTGTTCCGGGCTATCGTCCCCGCCGGGCTGGTCCTGCTCAATTTTTTCGGGTTTGCACCCGAGGACTGCCACAAACGCCAGGGCAGCCCAGAAAATCTTAGTATTCATATCACTTATGTGTTGTCAGTTCTACTATATGGTCCACGAGGGCAGCAGCCTGCTCCGGGGTGACGGACAGGACGCGGTGGAGGCCTTCAGCCGAGGGCTCGAAGGTGGTAATCCCCTCCTCCGATATGCGGACGGTACCGGGCTCGGAAACGGTGAAGAAGGACTCCCCTTCCACCGCCCAGACAAGTGCGGTGGGATCCCAGCAGGGACGGTCGTACGGCATCGGGAGATAGGCCTTGTAGGCGTCCGTCAGAGGCTCCGCCTCAGCAAACCGCTCCTCTATGACAGCGCCGGGATAGTTGACCTGTATGCCGAGTTCGAACGGCGAAAAGACTATCTCGCCCGGCCAGTTGTCCACTATGTAACGGGCCGACTCTATATCCTTGAATACATTGTATTCTGAGGTCTGCTCTCCGGTGAAATTCCCCGCCATAAGCACTATCTGACGGACCTTCCGGGTCATCAGGTCCTTGTCGAACTTCAGCAGACGGGCGATATTGGTGGAGAAGCCCACGGCTATCAGGGTGACGCTTCCATCCGGCTGATTCTCAAGGATATCACGATATAGGAGATGGGCCTCAACACTGGCCGAATCACTGGCCTCCGAGGGATAAATCTCAGCCACGGCGCGGGCATAGTTGACGGCGTCGGCTTCGCAGTCCGCCCCATCCCGGACGGTCCCGAACGGGATGTCGGGATGGCCATACCACCGGTTGAATATATCCATACAGGCCACGGGGCCTGCGCCCTCCTTGCTGAGACCTTCGGCGAGGACGTCCGTCAGGCCGAGGTCGATGTAGCGGTGGAGCATAACCAGGGCGATGGCGTCGTCGACGTCATTGCCGAGGTCCGTGTCGAAAATGATGTGGCGCTCCGGCGCCGGCGAGCCTTTGCAGCCGACGAGAAGGGCGGCACAAAGCAGTATGCTTGCGACTTTTCTCATAGGTCACTATTTCTTAACGCAACGCACGCCCTGGCCGTAGCGTGAGCCGGCCCAGTCGGTGATGCTGTAATCCTGGTTTCCGTTCATCCACACGTAGCGCATATCCCAGGTCTGTCCGACGTTCGTGCAACTCCAGAGGGCCACATCCCACCAGTCGTCCATCTTGCCGCTGAAGCGGTCGATACGGCCGGTCTGAGGGATGAAGATGGCACCCTTCATATCGTCCTTGGTCACTTCGTCCTGAAGGATAACGCGGTCCAGTCCGACGTATGCTCCGGCGACGGCACGCTCCTTAATCATCCAGTAATCGAACCAGAAGCGGGGCGTGGACTCACCGGCACCGATCAGACTGGCAAGCTCGTCGATGGTAGGGACGCGCCAGCCGTCGGGGCAGGGGTCGTTCTCCTCCTTCCAGGTCTCGCTCATCACGTCGTACTCGCCCGTGACAAAGCCGGGAACAGGATCGGTGCTCGATGCGTGGTCATTGGCGGCGTAGGAAGGATAGGCGACCTTGCTGTTGTACTGGTAGAGCTTGCCGCGGACCTCGCAGTTGGCGCCGAAGGTGTCGGGATCGTCAACATTGGCGTTAGCCCAGACAACGTTGCCTATCTTCGTACCGACGTGCTGGACAAGCAGGATGCGCTCGAGCTCGTCGGCGCTGACTTTAACCTCGGCGGTCCTGTACTGGTAATCCGTCGAGGGCTCCACGGTCACGGTAAACTGCCCGTCGCCGGTCACGTTGCCTCCTGTGACTTTGCACCAGGATGCGGGAGAGGTGACGGTCCAGGTCTTGGCCGTGGCGACGCCGATGGTCCAGGTGCCGCCTTCGACATCCGCGTAGATATTCATCCTGTCGAGGTCGAGGTCGGTCGCACCGGGCCTCGGTTTATGGGTCTGGGTAATGCGGATCTCCTTCTGCACGCCGTTGCCGACAATGGTCGCTACGGCGTGGCGGTCGGCGGCGGTCCCCGAGTAACGGTTGATGGTCATCGAAAGGGTGCCGTTGCCCCAGAGGTGCCTGGGAAGGACGAAAATCCAGTCTTCGCCTTCCTCATAGGTGACAGTGGTGAGGGTCTCGACATTGCAGGTAACCTTAACATTGATGTTTCCTCCCTCGTAATCCATAACGATTTCATCCATATCCGTAGAAAGGGTCCCCTGCGACTTGTTGCAGGAGAGCGCAATCAGACAGGCGGCTATGCCGTAAATCAAATGTTTAGCTTTCATTATGGTGTAATTCTGTATATGATACCGGCTTCCATCGAAAGAACGCCCCCGTCGAACGGGACCGCCCCTGCAGGGAGCCATTTACCGTCTTTGTCATAATGCCCCTTCTCGGCCGAACGGGGGGTTATGCTGAAAGTCATCCTGTCGGCTTTGGTCGAAGCGGCGGTGATGTAACCGTCCCCTTCGATGGCGAAGGCGATACCCCGGGAGGTGGTGCTCCACGTCAGAGTACCGGAGGCGAGTTGTGCAGTCTCGGAAGTGCTCTCCTGACCTTCGGATTTAACCACGTTGAAGGGGTGGATTTTCTCCACTGCCGCGGTCGCGAAATCGTACCAGGCGCCCTTGAAAATGGCGTAGGCATTGATGAGGCGCTGGGTCTGCCCCTTAGGCGTGAAGTCGGGGTTATAGACGCCGCGGAGGGTCCAGTCGGCCAGCTGCGGATCCGGCGTCGTGACAACCTCGAACACCTCATATCCGGCCCCCTTCGAAAGGGCCTTGAGGGTCATTACGTCGTTGTTGTAGTATTCCCCGCCGTTCTCAGCGACGTGGGAGAAGTTGCCCGGGATAGTCCCGAGAAAGTCCATCAGTGAACCTATCCTGTCCACGTCGGCGACGTACGGATCCAGGCCAACGTAATCGATCCCATCGCGCCTGGCCACCTGAGGGGCCCACTTATCGTAGCCCTCATCAAGGGTCATATTGACGCGGGTGTAGCAGTCATAAGGTGAACTCTTGACGGCCTTGCCGATAACTTCGAGGTGATGTAGAAGCGGCGGCCAAAGGTCGGCCGAGGCCATATGAAGGGTCGTATAATGGCGGGAGGCCAGCATATCGGGTTCGTTTTCGACCTGTATGCCAATGACGGTGTGGGGACTGCCAAGCTGCTTGTCGTACGCATCGATAAACTCCATCATCTTGCCCATCGCCTTGGACTCGCGCTCGAGCAGGGCGGACGTGCCCGGCTTCAGGTAGAAAGTCCAGCCGAGCCAGCCGTCCCATCCCCCGTCATAGCGGGGGTAAGTCGCCGAGTCGGAGACGACGTAGTCGGGGATATATCCCTCAACGGAGTAGCCGCACATATAGCTGCCGAACCAGAGGAACTCGGCCTTCAGGCCATATTTCTCACAGTAATCGATGTAGGCGCGCACGGCCTCGTCGGTGTACTCGTCATAGCTTGTCTCGACATAGCGCCAGGGAACGGCGATCTGCACCACGGTGATATTGAGACTGGCAGCAAGGGAGAAATAGATGTCCAGCTCGTCGTAGCCCTTGTGGTCAAGGTCACGGAAGAAGTCGGTCCTGAGCTGGGCTCCCAGCATCAGGAACGGCTTGCCGTCCACCGTAAGCCGGTAAGGACGGTCGGCGGGCGTCTCCCCTTCTCCGCCCTTGACGGTCGGAGAGCAGGAGGTGGCAAAAAGTGCCAGGGACAGTATCAGCAGACGTCTCATCATTGAGCTCCTTGTCCGGCACGGGTGGGCCAGCCGGGATTCTGGTAAAGCACCGACCCCTCGACCGTGCCGCCTCCTGTTATCAGGAAGTGCTGAACGGCTATAGGATCGAGGTAATGGGCCATATTCCAGCGATAGCCGTCATAGACACGGTTGTTGGCCAGGATATGGTACGGTGCGTAATAAGTGCTGAAACTCCTCGGGGAGACATTTTCGTTCTCCCTGAGATTGTTGTTGTTCATCGCGAGGAAGTCGGGATTTGTAGCGAGGGATGCCCAGAGGTTGACGCCGAGAGGGTGATACGGGACATCGATCATCTGGTCCATAGCCCTCCAGCGACGCACGTCGTCCGGGCGGAATCCTTCCGCCATCAGCTCGCAGCGACGCTCGCGACGGATGTTGAACAGGGTCTTGTCCACCAGCACTCCGGCCGACCAGGCGCCCCAGTCGGTCTTGCTCTCTTTGGTCATGTCGGTGGCATTCACCGTCACGTTGTAATCCTCGGCTATGCCGGCCCGCTTGCGGATGGCCCGCCAGTATTTGTCGGCGTCAGTGTCTATGGCCCCGGTCTTTTCGTAGCAGGCTTCAATATAGTTCAGATATGCCTCCGCGGCGCGGAAAATGATGCAGCCGACGACGCTCTTGTTCCTGTTGGACTGCGCGCCGTCGAAGTTGAGGCCCTTGCGGAGGGCATAGCCGGTGGTGTACTTCATAGACGCGGTCGAATTGACCAGGTTGGGCCAGGGTTCAACCGCATACGACTCGGGACCGCTGTCTCCATGGAGGTTGGTGTCGCCGGGGCGCTTGATGAAAAGACGCGCCCTCGAATCACGGCCCTCGGTCACCCGCAGAAGGTCGGTGTCGCCCGGGTAGAGGGCGGAAGCGTAGATGGGGGTGCCGCTCTCCATAACGAAGGCGTCCACCATACTCTTGGTCGTGCCGAAGCCCTGGTTGCCGGCGGCGGCGAATTCCACCACGGAATTGGTCACGCCCTCGGACACTGAGTACTGCTTCCAGAGAAGGACCTCCGGATAGACGCTCATATCCTCCGCACCGAACATATCAAAGTACGGATTGGGCGTCGCAGACGGCGAGTTCTGGAACTGTCCCGTGTTTTCTGTCAGCGGATATTTGTCGGCTATGATCTTGGACTCATCCATCGCGATGCCGAGGAAATACTCGATCTCCGAGTCGATGTCGCCGCTCTCGTAGGCGAAATCGGGCCAGGTTGAGGCGCCGGGCCAGGACGGGCCGCCCGGAACGAAGGCGGTACCCTTGAAGTATTTCTCCCAGGTCCCTTCGTAGAGGGCCACGCGGGATTTTAGCATATGGGCGCAGTCGCGGGAAATGCGGTTCGAGCCACCCTTCGGCGGGACGTCCTTCAGGAGGCCGATGGCGGTGTCGAGGTCTTCGAGGATGAACCTCGCCACGACATTGCGCGGCTGGCGGATGCTGGCCTGCGTCAGTTCATCGAGGTCGTCTCCGAGGCAGGTCGTCACTATGGGGAAATCGCCGAGAGCCTTTAGTTTAACGAAATAGCACCAGGCCCTGAAGAAATAGACCTCGCCTATGTAGTGGCGGATATTGTCGGCGCTTCCGGTGATCTTTCCGGCCTGGAAATTCTCCAGAACGTTGTCAAAGAAATAGTTGCAGCGATAGATCTCGGTGAAGGACCAGCTTCCGCCGGTCTGTCCGACCTTCCAGTAGCCGGGAGCGAAGATGTCGCTCGGGTCGCTGTAGGCCATATTGTCAGTTGCAGCGTCGTTTTTCCATATGCCCCAGCTCGTCTCGCCGTGGACCGGAAGGACATTGTAAAGGTCAGTCGCATAGGAAGCCACGTTGTCTTCCGTCGTCAGGTACTGCGCCGGCGACAGGCTGGACTCGGGCTTGAGGTCGAGGAACTTATTGCAGGCGGAAAGGGCCGCCGTGGCCGCTAAAAATATGCAGATATACTTTTTCATGGCCTTAGAACGTTATGCTGACACCGCAGGAATAGGTACGGGTGAGCGGATAGACATTGCCCTGGTCGTTTTCTCCGATGGTCTCAGGGTCGAACAGTTTGGTCATCGGGGTGAGGGTGAACAGATTCTCTCCCGAGAAATAGAAGCGCAGCGCCTGCACCTTGAACTTCTGGGTTATCTCCTGCGGGAGTGTGTAGCCCAGGGTCAGGTTCTTGAGGCGGATATAGGATGCGTTCTGGACGTAGCGCGTCTGCCACTGTACGTTCTTCGTGGAATCCAGGTAAGGACGGGGATAATAACTGTCGGTGTTAAGGCCGAGAGGATTGTCGGGATCATCCCTGAAGTAATCGAGGTGAGGTTTCAGCACCATAGTACCCCACTTGCTCCAGCCGCGGGATCCGAAGAAATACTTGCTGTCCTCAAAATACTGGCGGAGACCGACGCCCTGGAAGAACAGACGGAGGTCGATTCCCTTCCAGGCGGCGGTCAGGTCGAGGCCGAAGTTGAACCGGGGCGTGCTGTTTCCGATGATACGGAGGTCTCCGTGGTCGTCGATCGTCCAGGCGCCGGAGTCGATCTTGCCGTCTCCGTTGAGGTCGCGGTACATGATGTCACCGGCCTGCCAGTTGTTGCCGAGGGCGCTCTGGCCGCCTTCCGGCAGGGTGATAAGGTGCTCGAGCATCTCATCGTCGGTCTTGGCGATGCCGATGGTCTCGTAGCCGTAGAAGTCGCCGAGGATCATCCCTTCGTAGTAGGTCCCGAGGGTACGGGAAGGGTTGGAGTAGCGCTTGATCTTTGTCACCGCGTCGGAGAGGACGAAACGGATGCCGTAGTCAAACTGGCCCCAGGCGCGGTCCTTCCAGCCGATTTCCAGCTCGAAGCCGCGGGACTCAAGGTCGGTGTTGTTGGATTTCGGCACGGCGGTACCGAAAATGACAGGCAGCTCGTCAGCGGGACCGACCATATCGGTCGTCCTGCGGATGAACCAGTCGAACGAACCGTAGAGACGGTCCTTGAGCGCGCTGAAATCAAATCCCACATCCCACGACTTGATCTTCTCCCAGGTGAGGTTGCTGCTCACCTTGCCGGCCGGCCAGGCGATGTTCTGCTTCTCGCCGTCGATAAGCCAGCCGCCGGCGGAGTTGGCGTAGCCCATCAGCTCGTAGGTAGGATAGTAGGAATTGGTGTTCTGGTTGCCCAGGGAGCCGTAGGACGCCCTTATCTTCAAGGTGCTTATCCACGGGCGCGCCGGGGCGAAGAAGTCTTCCTTGGCTATGTTGTAGCCGAGGGAAACGGAGGGGAAGAGGCCCCAGCGGTTCTCGCGCGCAAAGCGCGACGAGCCGTCGTAGCGGAGGTTGACTTCAAGCAGGTAGCGCTCCTTGTAGTTATAGTTGATACGGCCGAAGAAGCCAGCGGTCCGCCAGGAAGCCATCCCGCCGGAAACGTTCGGGGTAACTTTTTCTCCGTTGATGATGCCCGATGTGGTGTCGAGGGCCGGCATCGAAGGGACGATGAGCCCGGCCTTGCGGGCATAAGTGGTGTTGACCCGGTAAAGCTCCGACTGGAAACCGACGAGGACCTTGAAATAGTGCCCGGCAATCTCCTTCTCGTAATCGGTGTAGGCGTTGATGTTCAGGTACTGGTTGCGGCCGTCGTCGTTGGCGACGCCGGTCCCGTCGTCCCAGCTGGATCCCTTGGACACGCCGTCAACACAGGTCTGCCAGACCTCCCTGTCAACGACGGTGTTGAAAT
The DNA here is from genome assembly GCA_902791945.1 of uncultured Bacteroidia bacterium. GTDB lineage: Bacteria > Bacteroidota > Bacteroidia > Bacteroidales > UBA932 > Cryptobacteroides. Next base: position 19,339 of record CADAXR010000014.1, on the reverse strand, counting down.
AGGAACGGTACCTGTAGTTGACGTCACCGACTATCCTCCAGCCGGGAAGCGGCTTGAGGGTGAGGTTGAACTGGTGCGTCGAGGTGATGTTACTAATGGTACGCTGGCCACCCTGGGTGAAACGGAGGGCAAGGTCGTTGAACAGGATGCCGTTGGGGTCGTACAGAGGGGCGACCGGCCACAGATACTGGCCGAAATACTGGAGTATGTCGTCGGACAGGACGGTAGGTTCGTGGTAATTCTCCCAGATAAAGCGGCTGCTGTAGCTGACGTCCATAAATTTGAACGGATGAGCCTCGACCTTGCCGAACACATTGACTCTCCGCAGGCCGTCGAGGTCCTTCCAGTTGAGGAGGCCGTCTTCCTTGAGATAGTTGGCCGAAATGAAATAATTCACTTTCGGGAGGCCGCCTGAGATGCTCAGGTTGTGCTCGTGGGCGAATGTGACATCCTTCCAGAAGACGTCGTAGTAGTCGATATTGTCGTTGCCCTCGGTGTAGGCCGTGCCCCACTGCTTGCCGACGGGGATGGTGTTATAGGAAATGACACCGTCCATATAGTCCTTTATCCTCTGCAGGCGGGCGGCGGAGATGTCGTCGCCGTTGCCGTCGTTGTGAGCCGCCTCATTGAAATAGAGCGCCCAGGAATACGAGTCGGCCGAAGAAGGCAGGTTCAGCGGGGAGCTGAAACGGAAACTGTTGTTGTAGTTGATGGACACCTTGCCGTCGCCGCCCTTCTTGGTTGTGATGAGCATCACACCGAAGGGCGCGCGAGAGCCGTAGATTGACGATGCGGCGGCATCCTTGAGGATGGAGATGTTCTCGATATCCTGCGGGTTGATGGAGTAGATGTCTCCCTCCATTCCGTCGATGAGGATGAGCATACTGCCGCTGGAGCCCTCGCCGATGGTCCCCTGGCCACGGAGGTTCATATATGGCTCACGGCCGTAAAGCTGGCCGCTGCGCTGCTTGATATTGAGCCCCGGGACCTGGCCCTGGAGGGCGAGGACGGTGTTGCCGACGGGGATGTTCTGGAGCTGAGTGGACTCCACCGTGGAAACGGATCCCGTGAGGTTAATCCTCTTCTGGGTCGCGAAACCGACAACGACCGTCTCCTCAAGCATCTCCATATCGTCGGCAAGGACGACGATGGCGCTCTCGGAAGGAGACTTTTGCTGGGTGGTGTATCCCAGACAGCTGAAGGTGAGCGCTTCGCCGGGGTCGGCGCTGAGCGTCCAGGTGCCGTCCTGGCCGGTCACGGCTCCGACCGGCTTGCCGGAGAGTGTCCCGACGACGGAGGCGCCGGGCACCGGCTCCCCTTTTTCGTCAGTCACCCTGCCGGAGTATCGCTGCTGGGCTGTCAAAAGCCCGGGAGCGAGACATAACAGGGATAGAAGGATCAGTAGTTTTTTCATCGCTAATTGAAAGCTGTTCCTATATTTTTCTTGGTAGTGCTTGTCTGGGCGCCCGACGAGGTGAACGGCAGGTCCGCCACGACGCCGGGAGTCAGGGTGATGACGCCGTCGGAATGGCCGGCAACGGTGCCGCCGCTGACGCGGAGCGTGGCCGCGGCCGTCGAGAAGGCGACAAGTCGGGTCCCGCGGTCCAGTACGAAAGCGAGGGCGCCCGACGACGTCTCGAAATTGAGAATGGCCCCGGAAGTACAGATCTGCTGCTGGCAGGATGTCTTGGGAGTGTCCGTCGTGATGTTGAAGGCGGCGAAATCCTTTGTCGGAGTGAGGGCGACATCCTTGTTGGCGGCAATGAGTCCCTTTAGCAGGGCTTTGACCTGCTCAACCTGGGGCTTCGGACGAAGGTCGGAGTAATAGATCCCCTCAGTATTGAAAGGCGGAGCGCTGTGTGAAGTGATGTACGGGCTGGTGGCGAGATCGTAGATGTCGTAGCCGCCGCCGAGGGCTGATGCTGCGAGCATAAGGCTGGCCGTGTTGGAGAAATCGCCCCTGTTTTCGGCGATCAGCGGATAGTTGCCGGCCATCGAGGCATAGGCGGCCACCTCTTTCGCTATCTGGTTGACCGTCTGCATATACGGGTCGAAACTCACGAAGTCGATCCCCTCCTGCATCGCCACCTCACGGGGAGAGATACCCGGAGTCTGCGGGAAATCCATCACTCCGTTGCCGGAGATGATGTTGGTCCTTGTCGCGACACGGTATTCGCTCGCCTTGACGGCCTTGCCGCCGGCGTTAAGCGCGGTGAGGGTCATCTGCCAGCCGTCTTCTTTGGTAAGAGGGGTGCCGTCCTTGTTGCAGATGTTTTTCTCGTCGATGCGCCAGCGGACGAGGGCGTCGGGCTCATTGTGGACCTGGCAGGTGATGACCGGATGCTTGTTTCCGTTGGCCTCGTCCCAGTCGCGGATGTGGGCGAACAGCTCTGTGAGAGCCAGGCGCTCGCGCTCCAGCACCCACGGGTCGTCGAAACGGATCGAGTAGGTGTAGCCATATAGGCCGTGGAAGTCGCCGTCGCCGCTGCGCTTCATACGCAGGGCTGACTTGGAGAGGATGTAGGAAGGCACCAGCCAGGTGTAGCTGTCGCCTATGAAATTGGTACTGAACCAGAGAAGTTCCACTTTGAGGCCATATTTATTGGCCAGGGAAAGAATCTGGTCTGCCTCGTAGAATGTGTACTCGTCCTCTTTCGGCTCTATAAATTTCCAAGGAAGTGGGACCTGAACGCAGTTGAGGCCGAGATTCGCGGCCGTCTCGAAGTAAGGCTCTATCTCGGTCCACTCCATCTTGTCGACCGAGCGGAAGACGTCAATCCTAATTTGCGCTCCGTAAAGCGCGAACGGTTCTCCGTCTACTTCCAGATAAGGCTTACCCTCCGGAGACTGGGCAATCCTGCTGACAGTAATAGGATCCTTGGGCTCCCGGGAAGGTTCTCCTCCGGGCCCGGAATTATGAGCGCACGCTGAAAGCAATGCGCATAGCATCAGTAATGAAAGACTTATCTTACGGCAACTAATTGCGCCGCATATCCTTAGATTGGTCATTGCGTGTCTGTGGCCTTTTAGGAACGCATTTTTTTGCGTTCTACGCAACAAATTTAATAATATTTCGACGTTATTTGTTCTCTACAGGGGAAAAACTTGAAAGTGATTGTCCTTTTTTTTCTTATGCATAAACGATATTAATCTTGCCGGTCAAATAGCCACTTCTGGGGATTTGAAGTGTGGGCAGAATTGCGTATTTTTGTACGGTATGATTAGCGAACTCTCCCCTTCGATGAAAATGGCGGATCTGCTGGAGATGGATCCGTCGCTTCCCGGCGTGTTCACGCGGATGGGATTCAGTTTCGGATACGGGGAGGCGACGGTGGCGGAGGTCTGCCGCAGCGCCGGGACGGATCCGGAGACCTTCCTTCTGATCTGCAGGATCTACGCCCAGGACTCTTACCGTCCCTCCGCCGAGGAGCTGGAGAAAGTTGACCTATCGGTCATTGTGAGATACCTGAGCCTGTCCCACAGCCACTATATGGATGTGGCGCTGAAGGATCTGGCCTCGTGTCTCGGCCGTATGATCGTCCCCTGTCCGGACGATACGCAGAGGGTAATATGGAAGTTCTTCTCCGACTTCAAGGAGGAGCTGCGGAAGCATTTCGCCTATGAGGAAGAATTCGTGTTCCCGAACGTGGGAGGTGCGGGCATATCGGAGGAAGACCACTCCGGGGTCGAGGAGACCCTCGAGGACCTCAAGAGCCTCGTGATGAACCACCTGCCCGGCAACGCCGACCAGCAGGAGGCCTACAAGGTTCTTTCGGTGATCAATCTCCTCCAGGACGACATCAGGAAACACATCCTCCTCGAGGAGACCGTCCTCGAAGGACGGAAGGAAGACACTGCGGACGACGGCACGCTGTCCCCGCGCGAGAAGGAGATTCTCGTCTGCGTGGCGAAGGGTATGCTCAACAAGGAGATCGCCGACGCCCTCAACATTTCCATCCACACCGTCATCACCCACCGCAAGAACATCACCCGCAAGACCGGCATCAAGACCGTCGCCGGTCTCACGGTCTATGCCCTTCTGAACAACCTCCTGGAGATCAGTTCCATTGAGTAACATGAACAAGTACCTTGACCTGTCGCCGGAAGTGGCGGAGGCATTGGCCGGCGGGAAACCGGTCGTCGCCCTTGAATCTACGATAATATCCCACGGGATGCCGTATCCTCAGAATGTAGAGACGGCGCTGCTGGTGGAGAAGACTATCCGCGACGGCGGGGCCGTGCCGGCGACTATAGCCATTATCGGAGGGCGTCTCAAGGCGGGGCTTACGCCGGAGGAGATTGAATACCTCGGGAAGAAGGGGCGCGCGGTCACAAAAGCTTCGAGGCGCGATCTGCCGGTGCTCGTCGCACGCGGCGAGGACGGCGCCACTACAGTGACGACGACGATGATCATCGCGGCCCTCGCCGGCATCAAGGTGTTCGCCACCGGCGGCATCGGCGGCGTCCACCGCGGCGCGGAGACCACGATGGACATCTCCGCGGACCTCGAGGAGCTCGCGATGACCCCGGTCATGGTCATCTGCGCCGGCGCGAAGTCCATCCTGGACCTCGGCCTCACGCTCGAGTACCTTGAGACCAAGGGCGTCCCGGTCATCGGCTACGGCACCGAGGAGCTTCCCGCATTCTACACCCGCAGGAGCGGTTTCAAGGTGGACTACCGCATCGACTCCCCCGAAGAGCTCGCCGCCGCCTTCCGCGCCAAGACGGAGATGGGCCTCCGCGGCGGCATGCTTGTCACTAACCCCATCCCGGAGGAGTACTCCATGGACCCTGCGGTCATTAACGCCGCCATCGACGAGGCCGTCGCCGAATGCAACGCCCGCGGCATCAAGGGTAAGGACACCACCCCCTTCCTCCTCGCCCGCATCAAGGACATCACCGGCGGCGACTCCCTCTCCGCCAATATCCAGCTCGTCCTCAACAACGCCCGCCTCGCCGCCGCCGTCGCCGCTTGTTTAAAACGCGGGTAATCCCCTTCGTGAAATTCACCTGACACGGGAATATGGGTTCTGTAGCGTGTAAGGCACATTCTAGTGTCAGGTGAGGCAAAATTGGCTCACCTGACACACCAATAAGCCACTGGTGACGTGTAATGCACACCGGCGTGTCAGGTGAATTTCACGAAGCACCAATTTAAAGACCCGAACGAATTTTTTTTGAAAAATATTTGGAATTTCAAAAATACCTTGTACCTTTGCGGTGTACTATTAAACTAATACACTATGAAGGCACAAGGAATTATAATAGCCACGGCGATGTTTTTCATCGTCACAGTGATGTCCAGCGCGGTTTTGGCCGCGGAGAGGCCGGCGCCATCGGTGATGGCGGAAGGGGCTGCAGAGGCGGGAGCTGCGGAGACGGCAGAAAAGCCGGCGGGGACCGAGGAGACAGCGACGGCGATGAGGGGCGCAGCGGCGCCATCGATGATGGGAGACTGGAGAGGGAAGGTCGTGGATGAGAGCGGGGAGCCGGTGGCGTATGCGAACGTGGCGGTGCTGGCGAAGGCGGACTCAACCGTACTGTGCGGCACAGTGACGGAGGAGGACGGCACCTTTTATATAAGCACGCGCGAGCCCGACGGCATCATGATGGTCGCCATACTGGGCTACCGTACGCAGTACCTGGCACTGGACAGCGGCACGGCAACAGAGGCGGGCAAAGCGGCGGCAGCGACAGACAGCGGCACGGCAGCAGAAATGGCAGCGCCGGCAAATGCCGTTGAGCCCCTGCTGATTACGCTGAAGGCGGATACGGAGATGCTGGAAGGGGCGACGGTGCAGGCGGTGATGCCTGTGAGCAAGCTCACCGGTGAGGGGGTGCAGACGACGGTGCGCGGTTCCGTACTGGAGAACGCGGGGTCGGCCAACGACGTGCTGGAGAAGACGCCGGGCCTGATAAAGAGCCAGGACGGGCTCGAGGTGATCGGCAAGGGGGCGCCGGTTGTATATATCAACGGCCACAAGGTCTCCGACAGCAGCGAACTTGACCGCCTGCAGAGCAACGAGATACAGAGCGTCGAAGTCATCACGAACCCCGGGGCGCAGTATGACGCCACCGTGCGGAGCGTCGTCCGCATCAAGACCATCCGCCGCCAGGGCGACGGGTTCAGTTTCAGCGTCAATGCATTGGACTCACAGTCCCTCCGCTGGAAAAAAGGGAACACCGTCAGCGGAGCATTCAACGCCAACTACCGCACAGGCGGAGTTGACATTTTCGCCGGAGTCAATTACCACCGCTGGACCGGACGCCAGCAAAGCTACCTCGAAAAGGCGACCTTCGGAAACAATCTCTTCGAGAACAAAGGCGACCTCCTCAACGAATATGTCGGCAGCTCCGTCTATGGCAACGCCGGCGTCAACTGGCAGATCTCAGAAGATCACTTTATCGGAGGCAAGATGGAATGGGGAACACGTCTTGGCAACAACGTCCACACCGTGGTCAACGACAACGTCTTCGAAAACGGCGTCGAAATCGACCGCCTAAGCACGAGCTCAAACGACCGAATCGGCTCAGTAAGGCCGTACAACATAGGCGCGAACGTCTATTACAATGGCCTCGTGGCCAAAAAATTCGGCATAGACATCAACTTCGACTACTACGGCTCCACCGACAGCTCGCTCTCCACATCCGACGAGACCAGTGAGATGTCGACTGACGCCGCCATCCGCAGCGAGAGCCGCGGCACGACCCGTATGTATGCCGCCAAGGCGGTATTCTCCTACCCTATATGGAAAGGACAGCTGCAGTTCGGCACCGAGGAGACCTTCTCCCGCCGCAGCGACAACTACACTATCGAAGGCGTAGACTTCCCTGCCAGCCAGGCTAAAATCAAAGAGGACGACTACGCCGCCTTCGCCACCTACGGCTTCGAGGTCCCGAAATTCGGCCAGTTAAGCGCCGGAATCCGCTTCGAACATGTACGCTATATCTATGAGGACGCCCTCAACCCGGAGAACAATATCTACCGCAAATACAACAACTGGTTCCCCACAGCGTCCTACTCGACGCGGATCAACGCCGGCAAGGCGGGCCCCGTCCAGCTGATGGTCAACTACTCCGCCAAGACACTCCGCCCCGGCTACGCCAACCTCTCCGGCGCCATCCGCTACAACAGCCGTTACCTCTGGCAGAGCGGCAACGCCCGCCTGCAGCCGGAGCGCTCCCACGACGTGAGCTTCATGGCGATGTGGAAATTTATCACCCTGTCGGTCAATTATTCCCGTACTGACGCCGCCATCACTCTGTGGTCGGCTCCCTACGGCGACGAAGGGGTTGTCCTCGTGAAACCGGGCAACCTGCCGAATCCGGTGCGCGCGATGTCGATCTACGCCAACTTCCGTCCCACCATCGGCCCGTGGACGATGAACTACGCCGTCGGCGTCAAGCCGCAGTGGCTCACCATCAACGCCCCCGACCCGCGCGAGGAATCCGGAATCCGTCAGACAAAATTCAACGGCAAGCCCATCTTCTTCGCCCAGGTTTTCGACACCTTCAAGGTGAAGGGCGGCTGGCAGTTCGAGGTCGGCTGGACGCTGCAGTCAAGGGGATATATGCAGAATCTGTATATGAAGAGCATATACTTCAACCTGGAAGCCGCAATCCAGAAGACTCTGCTCAAAGACGGCTCGCTTGTGCTCCGGCTCGAAGGCCGTGACCTCGCCGGCACCGCCCACTTCGACATAGACACCGACTTCGGCAGCCACACCATCAAGCAGACCAACCGCATGGATACGCAGTGGATCAGATTCTCCATCCGCTACAACTTCAACGCCGCCCAAAGCAAATACCGCGGCACCGGCGCAGGCGCCGACGCAAGGGCAAGAATGTAAAAACGGCCCGGGCGATAAACTCCGGGCCGCTTTTTCGGGATTGAATTGTAGTGGGCTTTGAGAGCATCAAGCACCGCCGGGTCCGGAGACACGTCGTATGCCGCCTTTATCGCCCGGAAAACACCGTGAAAGGAAAATCACTATTAATTGGTATTGAAACCGGAGTAAAAAGGCCGTAACTTCGCCGCCGGAATCAAGATTGCAGCTGAAAATGACGTTATCGGAGCTCGGTACCGGGAGAAGAGGCGTGATCGTCCGTGTGGGCGGTCACGGAAGTTTCCGTAAGAGGCTCATAGAGATGGGTTTCATACGCGGAAGGGAGGTAAGGGTCGTACTGAACGCCCCGCTAAAGGATCCCGTCGAATACGAAATACTGGGATATAAAATCTCCCTCCGCAGGGAGGAGGCGGCCCTTATCGAGGTCGTCACCGACGAGGATGCGAAGGAAGCTCTCGTCTCGGACGAACACCTCCAGGCGCTCCCGGCCGACCTTTCCGAAGACGAAAGGATCGACAGGGCGCTGAGCCACATCGCCGATGAGAAGGGACATGAAATCCGCGTCGCCCTCGTAGGCAACCCCAACTGCGGAAAGACTTCCCTCTTCAACCTTGCTTCCGGAAGCCACGAGCATGTAGGAAACTACAGCGGAGTGACGGTGGACGCCAAGGAAGGCAGTTTCGAATATGGAGGCTACAAGTTCATCTTCGTCGATCTTCCCGGGACGTATTCCCTCTCGGCCTACAGCCCGGAAGAGCTCTATGTGAGGAAGAACCTCATCGAGAAGACCCCGGACGTCGTCCTGAACGTAGTGGACGCCTCCAACATAGAGAGAAACCTCTACCTCACGACGCAGATCATCGACATGAACCTGCGCACCGTGATGGCGCTCAACATGTACGACGAACTTGAGGCCAGGGGCGACAAGGTGGACCTGGGGCAGCTGGGACACCTTCTCGGCATACCGGTCCGCCCGACGGTGAGCCGTGACGGGCGTGGCATACCGGAGCTTCTGGACACGGTGATCCGTATCTACGAAAAATCCGACCCGTCGCTCGCCCGACACATCCACATCAACCACGGCGCGGAAATCGAAAAGAGCATCGGACACCTCCAGAAAATCATCCGGAAGGACGAGAACATACGCTTCCGCTACTCTACCCGCTACCTCGCGATCAAATACCTCGAGGGAGACAGGGACATCGAATCCGTCCTCGCGAAGTATCCCTTCGCGGAGGAGCTGGCCGGAGCGAGGAAGGAGGAGGAAGCCCGCATCGAGGCCCTCCTCGGCTCTTCCGCCGAGTCGGCGATCGTGGACGCCAAATACGCTTTCATACGCGGCGCCCTCGCGGAAGTCTATGAAAAGCACCTCGAGGAGCGCCCGAGGCGGACTCTCACCGACAAGCTCGACGCCATCGTGACCAACAGATGGGCGGCGTTCCCGATTTTCGTAGCTATACTGTATCTGGTGTTCTGGGTTACTTTTGCCGTCGGGCAGTACCCGATGGACTGGATCGACTGGCTAGTCGGGAAGTTCGGAGACTTTGTCGGGGCCTTCATGAAGGAGGGCTGGTTCAAGGATCTCGTGGTGGACGGAATCATCGCGGGAGTGGGCAGCGTGCTGGTGTTCCTGCCCAACATCATGATCCTCTATTTCTTCATCTCGATTATGGAGGACAGCGGCTATATGGCACGCGCTGCTTTTATCGTGGACAAGCTGATGCACCGCATCGGCCTCCACGGCAAGTCGTTCATACCCATGGTGATGGGCTTCGGCTGCAACGTGCCCGCAATTATGGCGACGCGCTCGATCGAGAGCCGCAAATCGCGCCTTATCACCATTGCCATAATCCCTTTCATGTCCTGCGCCGGAAGGCTGCCGGTGTTCGTGCTGATAGCGGGGGCGTTCTTCCCCTCGCACGCCGCACTGGTAATGCTGGCGATGTACCTTGTCGGCATAGTAATGGCGATCCTGTCGGCTGTCGTCCTCGCTAAATTCGTCAAGGACGACGACCTGCCGTTCGTGATGGAACTACCTCCCTACCGGATGCCGACCGGCAAGGCCATAGGCCGCCACACCTGGGAGAAAGGCAAGCAGTACCTCGAGAAGATGGCGACGACTATCCTCATCTTCTCGGTGGCCATCTGGTTCCTCGGCTACTTCCCGCGGAGCGGAGAGTCTCCGGCGGTCCAGCAGGAGCAGTCCTACATCGGGAGGCTCGGCAAGGCGGTCTCGCCGGCGCTCGACCCGCTCGGCTTCGACTGGCGGATGGACGTCGGCCTGATTGCCGGCGTCGGCGCCAAGGAGCTGGTGGTCAGCACGATGGGCGTGATGTATTCGCAGGGCGAAGAGGAGACCGCCGAAGAGGAGGAAGAGTTTGAAGGGACTCAGCTGCAGTCGGCTCTCACGAGGTCGGTCTCGCCGGCCGCAGCGCTCGCCTTCATGGTTTTCGTACTTCTGTATTTCCCCTGCATAGCGACCTTCGTCGCGATTAAAAATGAGACAGGCGGCTGGCGCTGGGCCATCCTCTGCGCCGTTTACACGATAGTCGTCGCCTGGATCCTTGCATTCGCAACCTACCGTATAGCCCTTCTCTTCTGACGGCATAGATAGATTTTTTCTTATCTTTACGGGTCAAACGTAAAGGCAATGGACAAACTCAAGGCTTTATTCCGCGAGTACACGGGACACGAAAGCGCCGTCGCGGACCAGATAAAGGGCTCCGGAAGCAACCGGCTGTATTTCCGTCTCTCCGACGGGATCGTAGGGGTAATAGGGAAAGACCTTGAGGAAAACAAGGCTTTCATCGCGCTCGACGCACACTTTGCCGCGGCAGGAATCCGCGTTCCCAAAGTGCTCGCCGTCAGCGCCGACGGCATGCGCTACCTCCAGGAAGACCTCGGCGACACCACCCTCTACGACGCCATAGCGCCGGGCCGCGAGAGAGGCTCCTACAGCCCTTCCGAGCGCGCGTTGCTCCGAAAGGTCATCGCCCGCCTGCCCGACATCCAGTATGCCTGCGCCGAGGGGTTCGACTGGAGCGTCTGCTACCCCGAGGAGGCCCTCGACGACAGGACGGTCGCCTTCGACCTCAACTATTTCAAATACTGTTTCCTCAAGGCTACCGGCCTGGAGTTCAACGAGGCGCGCCTGGAAGACGATTTTGACAGGCTCCGCTCGGACCTCCTTAAGGACGACTTCCGGACTTTTATGTACCGCGACTTCCAGTCGAGGAATGTGATGATAAAGGACGGAGAGCCCTATTTTATCGACTTCCAGGGCGGGCGCCGCGGTCCGGTCCACTACGACCTCGCCTCCTTCGTCTGGCAGGCCCGTTCCCACTACCCGGACGACCTCCGGGAGGAGCTCGAGAACACTTACCTCGCCGCCCTGCGCCGCTATGAGCCCGACCTCGACGAGGCCGCCTTCAGGGAGCACTACAGGACCATCGTCCTGTTCCGCATCCTCCAGGTCCTCGGCTGCTACGGCTTCCGCGGCTACTTCGAGAAGAAGCCGTATTTCATAGGCAGCGTGCCTTTCGCCATCGACAACCTGCGGAAGCTCCTACGCACACCGTTCAAGGCGTATCCGTACCTCAACGAGCTCCTGAAGGCGCTGACGAATATGCCCCAGCTCTACGAGGCGGCCGACTACAAGAAGCTGGAAGTCAGCATCTTCAGTTTCGCCTACAAGAAGGGCATTCCCGTCGACACCAGCGGCAACGGCGGAGGCTTCGTATTCGACTGCCGCGCCATCAACAATCCCGGCAAGTTCGAGTACTACCGCAAGTTCGACGGGCGCGACGCCGAAGTCATCAAGTTCCTTGAGGACGACGGCGGGGTGACGGTCTTCCTCGAGAGCGTCTACGCCCTCGTGGACGCCCACGTGAAGAAGTTCATGGAGAGAAAATTCACCCACATGCAGGTGGCGTTCGGCTGCACCGGAGGCCAGCACCGTTCGGTCTACTGCGCCGAGCACCTCGCCGCCCACATCGCAAAGATTTTCGACGTGAGAGTCTCCCTCAAGCACAGGGAGCTGGATGTGGAGAGCTATCTTTAGTCCGCGGCCTCAATCTCGGAGAGGATGCGGTCGAGGCGGGCATAACGCTCCAGCGTCCACAGGACAAAGCGAATATCCACGCAGACACACTTGTTGTAGCCTTCGACAAAGGCCGCATCGCTTGCGAGCGACTCCTTGTTGCCGTCGAAGGCGAGACCGATGAGTTCGCCCCGGGCGTTCAGCACCGGGCTGCCGGAGTTGCCTCCCGTGATGTCGTTGTCCGTCAGGAAATCAACCGGCATCGACGGCTTCTCATTCCGGAGAAGGTCCCTCCATTCGTCCTTGAGACAGAAGTCGTAGCGGGACGGGTCGTGCTTTGCAAGCAGCCCGCCCGGTGTGCTCTTTGACAGGCAGATCACACCGTCCCTCGGCTCGTAGCCGCCTACCCTGCCGTAGGTCAGTCTCATCGTACTGTTGGCGTCGGGATACTGGATGATGCCGAGATCGTTTCTCATGGCATAGAGGGCCCTTGTGTACTCCCTCCCGAGGTCGGCGGGCCTGATCCCGCCGCTCGCGGAGAGAACGGCGTCGTTGAATGCGGCCATCCTGTTCTCCGTGAGGATATTATAAAGGGGGTCGGCCTTCATGGCCTCCGTCGGAAGATCCGGAGTTGAAAGGAATTCAGCAAGGAAGGCCTCGTCGGAAAGCCAGCTGCCGTTCCAAATGGCCTCAAAATCGCCGCCGCTCCGGAGGTACGCCTCCTTCTGCGCCGGGCCCCAGAAGGCGCTGTCCACGTTCTCGAAGAAAACCCGGGCGTTGTAGAGCCAGAGCTCCTTCTCCACGCGGAAATCCATCTCCGAGACTATCCCGGCTATGTTTTTCTTTTCCTTGAGAATCCTCTCGGGAGTGTTCCGCGAAGCATCTCGGCTTCCGCCCAGATTGCTGATCCTGATGGCGGCAAGGCGGGGCCGGATGCCGCGGACTATGGTCTCACGGTAGTAGGAAAGGTTTCTCTCGGCGGGGGCTATGGCCTTGTAGGTCGAGGAGAGTCTCCGGAGAAGGTCCCCGAAAGCGGCGTCCTTCGAAGCGAGCGTCTTCTCTTCCTCCATCCGGGCCCGGACGACGTCGAAACGGTTGTAGCACAGCACCTCGCCCTCCTGCAGCTCCTGAACGTTGCTGAGGGAGAAGAAGCGGTTGGAGTATTTCAGGCGCACGGCGGGGTCGGCGTCCATCCAGCGCGAGATAATCTCCATCTGGGAGGCGCGGACGCGGTTGGAGATAGGAAGGGTTACATCCTTCTCGAACTCAGTCTTCGCAGAAGACGAGTAGCGCGCGGTACGGCCCGGATAGCCGATAACCATGGTGAAATCGCCGTCCGCGAATCCGGCCTTTGAGATATTGAGCTTTCTTGCCGGCTTCAGGGGAACGTTCTCCGGCGAATACTCCGCCGGGGAACCGTCAGGGGCCGTGTAGATGCGGTACATCGCGAAGTCGCACTTGTGCTGGGGCCACTCCCAGTTGTCCTCGTCGCCGCCGAAAGCGGCGATGGAAACGGGAGGAGCCGCGACGAGGCGGATGTCGCAGTACTCCTCATAGAGGGCCATGTAGTACTTTGAACCGCCCCACATCGAGGAGAGCGATGCGGTGAGCCCGGTCTCGTCGGAGAATTTCTTTTCAAGGATGCGGCTGAGCCGGCGGAAGCCCATAGGGCGTCCCTCGAGCTGCTGCTCGTCCCAGACCCGTTTCGCTTCATCCGTCACGTCTATCACCCTTTTCAGAAACTGGATTTTCTTACCCTTCACCGGTACTTCCTCCGCATCCGTGAAGGCCCAGAATCCGTCTTCCAGATAGTTGTGCTCAGGGGTACTGATGGCGTGGACATCCCCGTAGGCGCAGTGGTGATTCGTGATAACGAGCCCGCGGGAGGAGACTATGCTGCCGGTGCAGCCGAAGTCCAGGGAGACGACGGCGTCGGCAAGCGACGTCCCGGGCGCATCGGCGTTGTATATCTCGGAAGCGCCGAGGAGAAGGCCTCTCTCCTGCATCTTCTTTTCAAGGGCCTTGTCCACCGCATTGATCATCCACATCCCCTCGTCGGCCAAAAGACTGTTGGTCAGGACAATTGCCGCAGCGGCGCAAATTATTTTCCTGAAAGGCATAATCAACTGTTTTTTTTATCCTTTTTGCAAAAATAACTATTTCTTGGTATTTCCTCCTTTGACAAAGATGATTATTTTTGCATCTGGTAAGTTAATCTATGTAGTGTATTTGAGACGTCTTGCCATCATATTATTCTTTATAGCCTGTGTCTTTCAGGGCGAACTGCTCGCCCAGAAGCACACCTTTGCGGGCATGGTGACCGACAAGGATTCCGGCAAGCCTGTCGATTTCGCGACAGTCATCATAGAAGGATCCGGCCAGTGGGCGGTAGCCGACGCGGAAGGACGCTTTTCCGTCAAAAACGTCCCCGCCTCCAAGACCAGAGTCACGGTGTCCTGCCTCGGCTACGTAAGCTGGTCGAGGGAAATAGTCCTCGACAAAGACGTCCTCAATTTCAAAGTCGCCCTCGCACCTGACAACCTCTCCCTCGAAGGCGCCGTAGTCACGGCCAAGGAGGACGGCAATTCCGCGACCACAACCCGCACCATAGACCGTACCGCCCTGGATCACGTACAGGTGATGAATGTCGCCGACATCTCCGGGCTCCTCCCCGGAGGGGCGACAGTCGATCCTTCCCTTACTACCGAGAAGCAGTTCAACATACGCGCCGCCTCCACCGAAAGCGGCAATCCTTCCTTCGGCACCGCCGTCGAGGTGGACGGAGTGCGCCTTTCCAACAACGCTTCCTTCGCCGAGGCATCGACGACAAACAGCAGCGTCAAGGGAGTAACCACCAATAATATAGCCTCCACCAACGTCGAGTCCGTGGAGGTAATCACCGGCGTCCCCTCCGTAGAATACGGCGATATGTCATCCGGTGTAGTCAAAGTCAACCTGAAAAAAGGCAAGACCCCCTGGATGATAACCCTCTCGGCAAGCCCCGCCATCAAGCAGGGCTCCGTCTCGAAAGGATTCAGCCTCGGCAGCGGCAAAAAGGGAGCGAGGGGCGTCATGAACGCCAGTCTCGAATACACCCAGTCCACTGCCAACCAGATGTCTCCCTACACGGCCTACCGCCGCGGCCAGGCCTCACTCTCCTACACCAACTCGTTCAGCCGCGGAATCTTCGCCTCGATGCCCCTCCGGCTCAGCCTCGGCGTGACAGGCAACATCGGCGGCAAGGACACGAAGGCGGACCCAGACGCCGTACAAGGCACCCGCACCATAGCCAGGGACCACGCCGCGAGGGCCAATTTCTCCCTCAACTGGCTTCTTTCGAAGCCGTGGATCACGAACCTGGAGATGAACGGTTCTGTCTCATTCTCGGACAAAAGTTCGAAGGAGACGACCCTGAACTCGTCCGTCATCAACAAGACAGTCCTACACGGGAAGGAGGAGGGCTTTTTCATCGCCGTTCCGTATTCGGAAGGCGAAGTGCAGCCTGTCATGTACATCCCTGCCGGCCACTGGCAGAATACAATGCGCTGCGAAGACCTTCCGATGACGACCAGGCTTTCGCTCAAGGCCGGTCTTTCCCGCTACATCGGCAAGCTCAACAACAAGCTCAAGATAGGCGCCGAGTGGAGTACGGACCGCAATTTCGGCATAGGAGCCTGGACTGAGGAGATGGCGACAGCCCCTACTTTCAGGGAGTACCGCTACCGCGATGTCCCGACGATGCACAACGCCGGAGTCTATATTGAAGACAACCTGATGATCCCCGTGGGAAAGGGAAGGATAAATCTCATTGCCGGACTCCGTAACGACAACACCGTCGTACGCGGTTCAGCCTACGGGGTCACTTCCAGCCTCTCCCCGCGTTTCAACTTCAAGTACACCATCCTGCCAAGGCAGGGGCGGGAGAGAAAGACGGTGAGGGAGCTTTCCGTCCGCGCCAGCTGGGGACAGGCCGTAAAACTGCCCTCCTTCAGCATCCTCTTCCCCATGCCGACGTACCGGGACGTCAACGTCTTCACATCGACCACCAACTCCTCCAACGAGTCTATCGAGGCCTACCACATACAGCCTCGCAGCGTCGTCTTTAATCCGGACCTCAAGTGGCAGAAAAACAGGATGATGGAAGCAGGCATAGAGGCGGATTTCGCAGGCAACAGGATTTCCGTCTCCGCCTTCTGGAACCGCACTTTCAACGCCTACCGCATTTCCAGCACCTACGACAGGACCACCTACGCCTACACGCCGGTGTCGTCCCTCGACGGAGTCCCCATCCCTGCGGACAACAGGATCTTCACGATAGACAGGGAGAGCGGAATCGTAACCGTTAGCGACAAGACAGGATCCCTTCCCTCTCAGGAGCTCAGTCACATTACCTATAAGGAACTGGCTCCCAGCTATTTCGCTGACAATGAGAAAAATCCGATAGACCGCTACGGCATCGAGTGGGTCATCGACTTCACAAAGATCCGCCCCATCAACACCGACATCCGGCTCGACGGATCGTGGTACTGTTACAAGACCCTGAGGACTGATGTGCTGGAGTACTCCCCGACTACACTCCGCACCTCCGTCGACAGGATGCCCTACCCCTACATAGGCCACTACTACGGCGGCGACTCCTACTCCAACGGTTCCGAGACCATGAACCTCAGGATGAACCTCACTATAGTGACCCACATCCCTTCCATAAGGCTCATCCTCTCGGCGAAGCTGGAGGCAAGCCTTCTGAAATACTCACGCACCCTCAGCGAGACCAGTGACGGGAAGGAGCTCGCACAGGTCATTTCCGATAACAACGACATCCTTTCAACAGTCGGCGGATCCATCTACGATGGTGATAACTTCGTGGTCCGCTACCCCGAGTACTACAGCACCTTCGACGACCCCACGCCGAGGGAATACCTGCCGGACCTCATTGCGGCAAAAGAAGGCGGGAATCTCGCCCTCTACAGCGACCTGGCACAGCTTTCCCGGAAATCCGCATACCTGTACATCTTTAAAAAGGACTATTACACGCCGTTTTTCAGCGCCAATTTCAGCGTCACGAAAGAAATCGGCAAAATAGCTTCCATCTCTTTCTACGCCAACAACTTCTTCGTCACGAGAAGCCAGATACGTTCTTCAAAGACGGGGACCTACATGTCGGCCGAATCCTATGTGCCCAAATTCTATTACGGACTTACGCTCAGACTCAAATTTTAATCATTATAAAGTTATGAAAAAATTTCTCACAATTCTCTCAGTAGTGGCCCTCGCGATAGCGGCGGTCTCCTGCGAAAAAGGCGGCAAGGCTCCTAAGACCTACCCCGTCAAAGTACAGCTAACTCTCTTCGGCAGTCCTTTCGCTGAAGAAGGAATCCCTGTCAGCCTCTCTTCGGGAAGCGCTTCCTACAGCGTCGAGACCGATGCAGAAGGTATCGTCTCATTCGACGTCCCGGTCGGAATTTACACCGCGACGACATCCTTCAAGAAAGATGACGAAGATGAGAACATCAAGCGGGTTTACAACGGCTCCGTAAGCATCACCGTCACCGATCAAGGAGCTGAAATGCCCAAAACCATTTCCGTGGATGATCCCGAGATCGACCCGGAAGACGATGGAGATATCTCCAAGCCGATTCCCCTCCCCCTGGAAGCGTCCCAGACGAGCAACCTCATCATCAAGGAACTCTATAACGGAGGCTGCTGGAACGAGCGTGAGAATAAGCAGTACATCACCGACAAGTACATCATCATCTACAACAATTCCGCAAAGGAAATGGATGCGAGTAAAATGTGCATCGCAATGGCCCAGATAAGCAACACGGTCGGGAATGCCGCCAATGACTACAATGCCGGCGACGGTAACCAGTCGTATTTTGCGGAAGGCTGGACTCCGGCCTCCTACGCCGTATGGTGGTTCCAGGAAGGGACTTCCGTCAAGATCGCCCCGTATTCCCAGATTGTGGTTTCAATCTGCGGAGCCGTGGATCACTCTGTGACAATCCCGAATTCAGTGGACCTTAGCGGAGCCGACTATGTCATGTACGACAAGGAGGCCGGATTCAATGCAGCCGCCTGGTACCCCGCTCCGTCATCAACCATTCCGAGCTCCCATTATATGAAAACATCAGTATTCGGAATGGGCACCTCATGGGCTATACCCATGCAGAATGCCGCCCCCTTCATTTTCGAGCCCAAATCGAAAATTCAGGATTTCGTACTTGACGAAGGCAACTTCGTCAACAAAGCAAGCAATAAGTCCGGCAACTTCTGCAAGATTCCGACCGATTGGGTACTTGATGCTGTAGATATCTGGAAAGACGACAACAATACCACTTCGTTCCACCGGTTCTCCCCCGCCATCAACACCGGGCACGTGGTGTTCGCCGTCAACAAGAACGGCTCGACCATCTACCGTAACGTCGACAAGGAGGCCACCGAGGCCATTGAGGGGAACGCATCCAAACTTGTCTACAACTATGCCGGAGCTTTCTCCGAGGAAGACACCGATCCTTCAGGCATAGATGCAGAGGCTTCGATCGCCAATGGCGCCAAGATTGTCTATATGGACACCAACAACTCCGCCAACGACTTCCACGTACGCAAGGTAGCTTCCATAAAGTAATTATCCCGTGAGAGCGCGGCTCATACTATCCTTTACGGTTCTTCTCTGCCTCGCGGCCAGCGCCGCGGGGCAGGAGGCGCCGCGGGATTTCCGCCGTGCGCTCGGAGACAACCCTCTTCTTTCAACGGGCAACGCCGCTCTTCTCGCCACACTTCCCGAGGGCGGCTTCTCGGAAGCCGCGGCCTCGTTCACCAAGGAGAACGGCGCCATTTACCCGCTGGAGGGCTCTCCGGACAGCTGGCAGGCCGGAGCTGCCGCGCAGTCCTTCTACAGGATTTCAGACAAGCTGGCCTTCTGCGGGTCGCTGTCCTATTCTTATTTTAAAGGCGCCCGGATGGGCGGACAGGTCCTGATAGACCCGCGCGGGAACCCTGTCAACTTCCTGGAAGAAGACCTCTCGACGGTCGGCAGCAAGAAAAGGGAGAAATACTCCCTCATGGGGGGCTTTTCCTACAATTTCAACGACAGGGTCGCCATAGGCATCAAGGTGGACTACACGGCCGAGGACCAGGTCAAGATGAAGGACCCTCGCTTCCAGGATGTCAGGATGAAGATCGGAGTCGTGCCGGGGTTCATGTACCGCTTCCAAAACGGGTTCACCCTCGGGGCAGGATTTATCTGGCAGCACGGCGTGGATCAGCTCACCGCCAAGACCTTCGGCACCGGAGGCCGCCAGTACAACATCCTCGTGGACCAGGGCGGATTTATCGGGACCAGGGAGATCTTCGACGGAGACGCGGGCTATGTGTCCGTCTCCTCGACAAGGCACCTCGCATCCAATGGCTACGGCCTTGGCATCCAGCTCGGAGGCGGGTCCTCCGTCAGGTT
>CADAXR010000013.1 GCA_902791945.1 uncultured Bacteroidia bacterium | reverse complement strand
GACAACTCCGGAGACGTCATCAACGCCGGAATCGAAGGCACCGAGCTCAGCATCGGCGGCATTTCAATGAAAAGTCCCGTCATCGCGACCTTCATCAACGACAACCACATCGGTCTCAGCGCCGGCTTCGACAACGAGACCGAAGCCGAGAACAAGGCCGATATCTTCCTCGAGGCCGACTTCTCGAGAGACGAATGCGATTCGCTCATCGTAAACGGCGCAGTCCTCCCTTCGAACCTCTACTATGAAGGCACCGGCTGGGGCATATCCTCCGATCCTATAACCCTCAGGGGCAAGAATCTGGACATACAGAACCTTATAGCCCGCTCCGACGAGCAGACCATCCTAGTCGACGGCGGAATCTCCCCCGCACTGGACGACACCCTCAGCGTCTCGCTCGACCACTTCGACATCTCCGTTCTCAACTCGCTGATCAAACAGGAGATGGACATCAGGGGCCTTGCAAGCGGCAAGGCGCTCCTCATCTCCCCCACCAAGCCCAATGTAGGCATCCTCGCCGGCATTGCGGTGGATTCGACCAGCATAGCGACCGAAAAGCTCGGCAAAGTGCTCATCCAAAGCGAGTGGAATACCTTGAACCAGACCTTCGACATCGCCCTCCGCAACAACCACAACGGCAGGAAGAACATAGATGCGGCCGGGTTCATCAAGCCTTCCACCAAGGAGATAGGCGCAGGCGTGACACTCGACGACATGGATCTCACCATAGCGTCGCCGTTCCTCAAGGGGGTATTCTCCGGAATGGACGGCGAGCTATACGGATTCATCTCCGTGGACGGCACCCTCGACAACATCAACATCGAATCCGAAGGCACCAGGCTGCGTAACGGCAGACTGACCCTCGACTACACCAAAGTCCCCTATTTCGCCGACGGCCCGTTCTCCGTAAGCGAAAACGGCCTGGATCTTACAGGTATAGAACTCAAGGACCGCTACCAGGGCACCGGAAAGGTCAGCGGCGGCCTCCTGATGGACAAGCTGAAGGATCCGAACCTCAAGGTCGGCATAGATTTCCGCGACATGGAATGCCTTGCCACAGGTTCGGAGATGGAAAAGGCCGGATTCTACGGCAACATCTTCGCGACCGGATCCATAGACATAACCGGTCCGCTCGACGACATCGCGATAGACATCGACGCCACGACGGCCCGTAACGGCACCCTCCACATTCCCCTCAGCAACGGTTCCTCCGCGAAATCCAACAACCTCCTCACCTTCTACGAACTGCCGGAAGAGGAGGTTATCGACCCTTACGAACTCCTTATCGAGCGCACGGCCGCACGGAAGAAGAAAAAGACCGATATGGACGTCCGCATCCACGCGAACGCCACCCCTACGACCGCCGCCGTCATCGAAGTCGACAGGAACGGAGGCACAGTCCTTACTACAAGGGGCCAGGGCATCATAGACGTCCACTCCAACTCCAAGGAGAAGCTGTTCTCCCTCGGAGGTACCTACGGGGTCAGCGAAGGCTCGTTCAAACTGAACATGCTCGGAATGCTGAACCGCGAGCTTTCCATCTCCGACGGCAGCTCGGTGCGTTTCAACGGCGACATCATGGACACCGACCTCGATATCCACGGCGTCTATACCACAAAAACATCCCTCTCGACGCTCCTCGCCGACACCACGGCGGTCGCGACGAGAAGGACCGTCAACTGCGGCATCGACATCACCGAGAAACTGGCCAATCCGAAGGTCTCCTTCTCGATAGACGTCCCGGATCTCGATCCTATCACCGCCTCCCAGGTAGAGGCGGCGCTCAACACGCAGGACAAGATAGAGAAACAGTTCGTCTATCTGCTGATAGCCAACAACTTCATGCCTGACGAGTCGTCCGGAGTCAACATCAACGGGACCAACCTCCTTGTCTCCAACGTCTCCAACATCATGTCCAACCAGATCAACAATATCTTCCAGAAACTGGACATCCCGCTGGACCTCGGCCTCAACTACCAGGCCAACGAACGGGGCAACGACATCTTCGACGTCGCGGTCTCGACGCAGCTGTTCAACAACATGGTCGTCGTCAACGGCACCATCGGCAACAGGCAGTATTCGACCACCAACGGCAGCACGGTGGCCGGCAACATAGAAATAGAAGTCAAGCTGAACCGTCAGGGAACGGTCCGCGTGACCGTGTTCTCGCACTCGGCCGACAACTACACCTCCTACCTCGACAACACCCAGCGCAACGGCGTCGGTATAGCTTACCAGAAGGAATTCAACACCTTCAGGCAGTTCTTCCAGGAGATGTTCATGTCGAAGAAGAAGCGGCAGGCCCTCGCCCTGGAGCCGAAGGCCCCGGTCGAGCAGGTCAGCGTGAGCATCAATGAAAAAGGAAAAGTGATCAAGGAATGAAAGGAACCCTGTATCTGATACCCTCCCCTCTCGGGGAAAACGACCTCGCCGAGGTGCTCCCGGACGCCGTGCTCGAAAGGGCGCGCTCGATCGGCACCTTCGTCGTGGAGGAAGTTCGCACCGCGAGGCGCTACCTCTCGAAGGCGGGGCTCAGGGGACATATAGACGAACTCAGATTCTTCACCCTCAACGAGCACACGCCGCCCGGAGAGGTTGAAGAACTGCTGGGACTTTTCGACGAAGGCGACGTAGGGCTGATCAGCGAAGCGGGGCTGCCGGCGGTGGCGGACCCCGGCGCACAGCTCGTCGCACTCTGCCACAGCCGGGACATCAGGGTCGTCCCGCTTGTCGGACCCTCCTCGCTGATGCTGGCGCTGATGGCCTCCGGCCTCAACGGCCAGTCTTTCGCCTTCTGCGGATACCTCCCGGCAAAGCCGGAAGAGCGCAGGAAGGCGATCCGCGCCGCCGAGAAGCGCTCGGCCGAGCTCAGCCAGACGCAGATTTTCATCGAGACGCCCTATCGCAACGACGCCTTCCTGAAGGATCTCGCCGAGGTCTGCCGACCTTCGACGAAAATCACCATGGCGGCAGACATAACCCTTCCCTCTGAAACCATTGCGACAAAGACCGCCGCGCAGTGGCGGAAGGCGCTTCCCACCGTCGGGAAGCGTCCCTGTGTATTCCTCATACTCGCATGAAGATAGCGTTCAATACACTCGGGTGCAAGCTCAATTATGCTGAGACCTCGACCTACGAACGGGGTTTCAAGGCGCTCGGCTACGAGATTGTCGGCTGGAGCTCCCCCGCCGACATCTACGTCCTCAACTCCTGCGCCGTGACCGAGATGGCGGAAGCCAAGTCGCGTAACCTCATAAGGCGGGCCCACAGGACGGCGCCGGAAGCGGCCATCGTCGTGACGGGCTGCTATGCCGAGCTGCGCCGCGACGAGGTACTCGCAATCGAGGGCGTCTCCCGCGTCTTCGGCGCCGCGGCGAAATCCCGCCTCGTGAGCGAGACCGCGGCGCTGGCTACAGCGCCTCCTTTGTCATTTCGACCAAGCGAAGCGCGCGGAGAAATCTCCGGCGGGCAAAGAGATTCCTCGACTACGCCCGGAATGACAGGCACTCTGCCTGCATACTCCTCCGGCGAGAGGACGCGCTCCTTCCTGAAAGTACAGGACGGATGCGACAATTTCTGCGCTTACTGCACAGTACCTTTTGCGAGGGGAAGGAGCAGGAATATCCCTGTCTGCGAGCTTGTCCGGCAGGCCAGAGAGATAGCCGCCAAAGGCATAAAGGAGATTGTACTCACAGGAGTGAACACAGGAGATTTCGGCAGGACAACCGGCGAAAGTTTCCTTGATCTGCTGAAGGCGCTTAACGAAGTGGAAGGGATAGAGAGATACCGTATCTCATCCATAGAGCCGAACCTCATAACTGAAGAGATCATAGACTGGATAGCTTCCGGCACCAAATTCCAGCCGCATTTCCATATTCCCCTCCAGAGCGGCAGCGACACCCTCCTCAAAAAGGTGGGAAGGCGCTACGACACCTCTCTTTTCGCCTCCAGGATAGACTATATCCGTTCACGTATGGAAGGTCCCGGAAAGCCTCCGGTCTTTTTCGGGATCGACGTGATAGTCGGCCTCCCTGGCGAAACGGAAGAGCTTTTCGAAGAAACGGTAAGTTTCCTCCGTGACAGGATTCAGCCGTCGTTCATCCACGTCTTTCCCTACTCCAGAAGGCCCGGGACAAGGGCTGCGGACTGGCCAGGCCAGCTGACCGCAAAGGTCAAGGCCGAAAGGGTTTCCGTGCTGGAAAGCCTGTCGGAGGACCTCCATGCTCGCTTTGTCGAATCGTGCCGCGGCGTCCGGGAGAAAGTCCTCTGGGAGTCGGCCGACAAGGACGGACTCATGTACGGATACACCGGAAACTACATAAGGCTCAGCAGGCCCTACGACAAAGCCCTTTCCGGGCAGATAACTGATGTGACGATATGAAAGCGAGACTGACATTCCTCGGGACCGGGACGTCCCAGGGCATTCCCATCATAGGATGCCCCTGCAGGGTCTGCAAGAGCGCCGACAGGCGCGACAAGCGCTTCCGCGCTTCCGCGTTCGTGGAGTACGGCGGCCTTAATATACTCGTCGATGCCGGGCCGGATTTCCGCATGCAGATGCTCTCGGCAGGCATTTCACACCTCGACGCCATCCTTCTCACCCATAATCACAAGGACCACACCGGAGGTCTCGACGACGTCCGTTCGCTCAACTACATAGACCGTAAGGCCGTGGACATCTACTGCGAGGAAAGGGTGGAAAACACCCTCCGCCGCGAATACGCCTACGCATTCGTCGAGGAGAAATACCCCGGAGCCCCCGAGTGGAGGATCCACCGTATCGACGAAAATCCGTTCGAGATACGGCCCAACACCGGCTACGTCCTCGACTGGGTCGAGAACATCGGCTACCGCTACACTCCCGTGGATGGGGCGAAGCCCGGTCCCGCAGTGACCGTCATCCCCATCCGGGGCCTCCACCACTCGATGCCCGTCCTCGGTTTCCGTTTCGGCGACATAGCCTACATCACGGACATGAGCAGCATAGAAGACAGCGAGCTCTCAAAGCTCAAAGGCCTCAGACACCTCACCCTCAACACAGTGGGCTACCTCCACCACCACTCTCATTTCAGCCTCGACGAGGCCCTGGAGCTCGCCTCCAGGATTGGCGCGGAGCACACCTGGCTGACACACCTTTCACACACCTTCCCGCCTTACTCCGAATTTGCTGAAATCCTCCGTGAGAGGACCGGAGGATCGGTACTTCCCGCTTTTGACGGACTCACGATAGAAGACTGATGCTTTCCAAGGACATACTGCTCGACAAAGTCCGCTCCGGCGCCCCGCTCGCCGGGCGCGAGCAGGTACACCTTGCATCCGTCCTCAGCTACCCCGCTATCCTCGCGCAGCTCTCCATAGTGCTGATGCAGTACATCGACACATCGATGGTCGGTCACCTCGGCTCCGCCGCAGGAGCCTCCATCGGCCTTGTCACCGCCTGCCTCTGGTTCGCCGGAGGCTTCCTGATGATGGTGACAAGCGGCTTCTCCGTGCAGGTGGCTCACCTTATCGGCGCCGGCCGCAACGACAGGGCGAAGGAGGTCCTGAAGCAGGGCCTGTTCAGCGGATTCATATTCTCGGTACTGCTCGGCGCAGTCGGAATAGCCGTTTCCGGCCGCCTCCCCTACTGGCTCGGAGGCACTCCGGAGATAGTGGAGGATGCGAGCATCTATTTTCTCATCAATTCGGCCTTCATCCCGGCCATGATGATGGACTGGATGAGCGCCTCCATGCTCCAGTGCAGCGGAAACATGAAAGTCCCTTCGATACTCAGCATACTGATGTGCGTCTTCGACGTGGCGTTCAACTACCTGTTCATCTATGTGCTGGACATGGGAGTAAAAGGGGCCGCCATCGGGACGGGATGCGCGGAGGTCATCACCGGAGCGGCGATGACTCTCTTCCTCGTCACCCGTTCGAAGGAGCTCCGACTCAAAGGCTCCGGAGGCTCCTTCATCCCCGAAAAGGCCGTTCTGGAAAAAGCGACGCGCATCGGGCTGCCAATGTGCCTTGAGAACTTCGTAATGAGGGGCGCCTACGTCGTCTCCACCGTGATCGTCGCCCCGCTCGGCACTATTGCCATCGCGGCCAACTCCTTCGCAATCACGGCCGAAAGCTTCTGCTATATGCCCGGCTACGGGATAGCGGACGCATCGACGACCCTTGTCGGCCAGAGCCTCGGGGCAGGACGCAAGGACCTCGCCAGGCGTTTCGGCTGGCTCACCACCGGCGGCGGGATGATCATCATGACGCTGCTCTCGATTATAATGTTCATAACGGCGCCATATCTCATGTCGATGCTTTCGCCGGACCCCGAGGTCGTCGCGCTCGGCACGACAGTGCTCCGCATCGAGTGTTTCGCCGAAACGATGTACGGAGCTTCCATAGTCGCCTACGGCGCCTGCGTAGGGGCCGGCGACACCCTGGTCCCGAGCGTCATGAATTTTACGAGCATGTGGCTTGTGAGAATCCTTCCGGCCGCATTCCTGACTCCGCGCTACGGCCTCGTCGGCTTCTGGGTCGCGATGGCCTTCGAACTCAACTTCCGCGGCGTCATATTCCTCATACGACTCCGCGGCAGGCGCTGGCTCTCGCACCCGGTCGCCCGCTAAAGCAGGCGGATGATGTAGTGGTACATCAGGAGGATGCGCTTCAGAAGGACTGGATAGTCGATGGAAGAAGCGTCGTCGTAGGGCTTGTTGTTGCGCATTGAGATGCCCGAAGTGAACATCACTGAAGGGATGCCTTTTTCCATGAAAGGGCGCTGGTCGGAGATGCGCTCATAGAAAAGCCTCGTGAAATCGCGGCTTCCGTAATATGAGAAATCGATGTCGAGGCCGAGGAAATACTGGCCGTTGGCCGCCTCCAGGGCGTGCCGGCGGCCGGTTTTCTCGTCGGACAGCATCATCAGGTAGTCACTGCGTCCGGGAGTAAGGGGCGAAATGGTCCCGCCGACCTGGTCTATGTTGACCATATAGTGGACCTTGTCCGGGGTTATGGGCTCCCCTGTTTCGGGGTCTTTAATCTCCCCGTGACCGAGAAGGCGGGCGATCTCGGTCGCGCCGCTCATATTGAGCTTCTTGCCGTCGAAGGCGACGAATATTATTCCCCCGGGATAATCCTTTCCGAGCATTTTCAGGCGGGCGAACATTTCGGCGAGCGAGAGGAGCGCCGCAACGCCGGAGGCATTGCTGTCGGCCCCGGGATACATCACGTTCCCGATCGTACCCATCCCGTCGTAGTGCGCACCTATTAATATATAACGGCCGGTATTCTTGCCGGGAAGATAGCCGACGACGTTATTTCCCCTGTAACCGCCATAGATGAAGCTGCGGAACCAGCTGCCGTCGAACTGCCTGAGTCCGGCGGCCCGGAACTGCCTCGAAATCCAGAAGCCTGCGATACCGCAGCCGACGGTTCCCGTCGCCCGTCCGGTACACAGGCTGTCGGCGAGGAAGGAGACCTCGTAGCGCAGCTTCTCCTCGGAGAGGACTTTCTCCGCCTGACGGGGACTGATCTTCGCAGGATTGACTGCCGACGACAGTAAAAATATGAGCAATAATTTGAGACTCACTCTCGGCTAAGGCACGATAAATGCTTATATTTGCAATTTGGCAGGCAAAATTAGCGATTTTGTATCTGAATAAAAAATCGAATATCGTCCTCTACCTGCTGCAAGGGTTTGTCCTTGCGGCGCTTCTTGTCGTCTCAGCCCTTCCTGCAAGGGCCCAGTACGACAAGGACGTCTTTTCCTTCCGCGGACGCACGGCCCTTGCCGACGGCAAACTTCAGGAAGCCATCGCATCGTTCAACATCCTCGCCGCCCTCGACACGACAGACTACTGGACCTTTTTCTACCGCGGCATAGCCAAATACAACCTCGGCGACATCAGGGGCGCCCGGCGCGACTTCGACACCGCCGTCCGGCTGAACCCCGTCTTCACCTCCGGCTACCACTACAGGGCCATCACCGAAAGTCGCTTCGGCCTCTACGACGAAGCGCTGCGGGACCTCGAAAAGGCCATCAGCCTCCGACCCGGCTACACCGGGCTCTATTTCAGCCGCGGCGTGACCTATTTCCTCTCCCAGAAATTCGACCTTGCTGTCAAGGATTTCGACAAATACATAAGGAAGGAGCCGAAGGACCCGTCGGCTTACCTCAACAGGGGCGCCTCCTATCTTTTCCTCGGCGACACGCTCAAGGCCGTGACCGACTACAACAAGGCCATCAAGCTGGACCGTTTCGAAAGTGAAGGCTACCTCCGCCGCGGCCGCGTCTATGCGGCGCAGAAGAAGTATCCGGACGCGCTGGAGGACTTCTCCCACGCCATCTCCCTGGACACGACGAACACCTTCGCCTACTTCAACAGGGCCATCATCTACTTCGAGCAGGAGCGGCTCAATGAAGCGATGTCGGACCTCAATAGCGTCCTGCGCTTCGAGCCAGGCAACGCCCTGACGCTCTACAACCGCAGCCTCGTAAGCGCCCGTGTCGGCGACTATGAAAGCGCCCTCGGGGACATGTCGAGGGTAATAGCCATCAACCCGAGAAACGTCCTCGCCTACTACAACAGGGCGGCCTTCTACGTCTCGATGTCCCGTTGGGACGACGCCCTCGAGGACTACGACAAGGCCATCGAGCTCTACCCCGACTTCGCGAACGCCTACCTCAACCGTTCCTACGTCAAGCTCAAGCTCGGGATGATGCGGTCCTCCCGCGAGGACTACGACACCGCGAACCGTAAGGTCCGCGAGTACCGCAGCAAGGTTTCCTCCGGAGCCGCGTCCTTTGCCGACACGACAAAGAAATACAGCGCCCTGCTGACCCTCGACGCCGAATTCGCGAAGAAGGATTTCGACGACGAAATCCTCCGCCACCGCGACATAGACATAAATCTCCGTCCCCTCTATCGTTTCGCCCTTACAAAGGACAGGGACGACGTCCGCTACGCCCTCTCACGCCGCTACGAGAACGTCCTTCTGGACAAGTTCCTCGCCGAGATGCCGCTGCCTGTCGTAGTGACCAATTCCTCTTCCGGGGATGAACTCCCGCCCGAAGAGGAGATCGATAAAGTGCTCTACGGAGGCGACGTCTCCGGAGGGACGCGCGCCTTCCTGCTGGCCCTCAAGGAGATATCCTCAAAGCAGTTCGGCGTCGCGCTCTCGCGCTACGACGAAGCGGCGGCCTCTGAGGAGACCGGCCGTTACGACGCCCTCTACAAGGCGTTCTACTACATGAACCGCGGCGTCCTCCGGGCCGACATGATAGAGTTCATAGCCTCCATGGAGAACAACGTCAGGACCCTCACTATGGACGACAAAGGCAACACAAGGGCCCGCGTCAGCGACAAGACGGACATTACCTACGACTACTCGGAAGCCGTCGCAGACCTTGAAAAGGCCGCCTCCATAGTCGGCGACAGCCCCTACATACTGTTCGACCTAGGCAATCTCAGGTGCCTTTCCTCCGACCTTCCGGAAGCTATTTCCTGCTACGACAGGGCTGTCGCCGCGTATCCGTATTTCGGCGACGCTTTCTTCAACAGGGGCCTCGTCCAGATCTATCTCAAGGACAAGGACAAAGGCTGCATAGACCTCTCCCGCGCCGGCGAACTTGGCGTGAAGGAGGCCTACGGCGTGATTTCCAAGTACTGCGACAGGAAGGAGGAGCAATGATACGGTTCAAGAGTTTTTCCAGCGGCAGTTGCGGCAACTGCAGTTTTCTCGGGAGCGATGAAGGAGGGACGCTCCGCGGTGTGCTCATCGACGCCGGAGTCAGCTGGAGGAGTGTCCTCCGCGCCTTTTCCGTCGACGGTCTCTCCCCGGAGAATGTAGGCGCAATCCTCGTGACCCACGACCACTACGACCATATCCGCCACCTTGGATCCTTCTGCAAAAGAATGTCCGTCCCTGTCTATTCGACGGGGACCATCCTTGATGCCGTGCGCAAGCACCCCTACACCGGCAGTTTTTACGGAAAGGACATTGAAACGGGAGAATGGATTTCCCTCGGCGAAGGGATCGAAATCCGCTGCTTCACAGTACCGCACGACGCTGCGGAGACTGTCGGCTACGCCATCCGTCTCGAAGGACGCATATTCGTGATAATGACCGACATAGGCGAGATGACGGAGGAGGCGCTCGACCTGGCCCGCCAGGCCGACACCATTGTCATCGAATCCAACTACGACAGGGACATGCTCCTCGCCGGTTCGTACACTTTCGCGCTCAAGATGCGCATTTCCAAGGGCTTCGGTCACCTCAGCAACGCCGCCTGCGCCGACGCTCTCCGCGACATCTGGCATCCCGGTCTCCGTAACATCTTCCTCTGCCACCTTTCGCAGAACAACAACACCCCGGCCCTCGCTCTGGAGTCTGCCAGGGCCGCCCTTGCCGCAGTCGGCGCTCCCCTCTCCGGCACCGTCACCTCCGACCCTCCCGTCTCCCTCCGCGTCCTACCCCGCGCCGTCCCGACGCAACTCTTTGTATTATAAAAGAATTACGGTGTTTCCTTCCGGGGCCTTAGCCACCCTCGGCTATTAGAGGGAGGGGCCCACGTAAGTGGGAGGGGTCGCGGAGCGACGGTTCCGGAAGGAAATACCGTAATTCTTTTATGTTTTGAGAGTTTAGGTTTTTTATGTATATTTGGAGGATATAATATACGTGATCCGATGCGCGATTTCTTTAAAATGATGAGGCGGTATGCCACGCCGTACGCCCCGCACCTTGCGGGAGCGATACTGCTCAACATATTCTCCGGCATATTCAACGTCTTCTCCTTCACCATAATCATCCCGATGCTGAACATCCTGTTCAACCTCGACTCCAAGACCTACGAATTCATCGCCTGGAACACCCCCGGGATGAGCACGAAGGACATCATCATCAACAATGCCTACTGGGGCGTCTATGACTATATGACGGATCACGGCGCCATCGGAGCCCTCTTCCTCCTTGCCGGTCTCTTCGCCGGGCTCACCCTCATCAAGACCTCCTGCTATTTCGGTTCCAGCGCCGTAATGATCCCGATTCGCACCGGTATCGTCAAGGACATCCGCATGGAAATCTACCGCAAGATCCTCTCCCTCCCCATCGGCTTCTTCTCCGAAGAGCGCAAGGGCGACATTATGGCGAGGATCAGCGGCGACGTCGGCGAAGTCGAGAACTCCATCACCTCGTCTATCGAAATGCTCATCAAGGACCCGATCCTCATCCTTATCTACTTCGGCACATTCATCTATATAAGCCCCGAGCTGACGCTTTTCGTAGTGCTTTTCGTGCCGGGATTCGTCTATATAATGGGCGTGATAGGAAGGCAGCTCCGGCGCCAGTCGCTCGAAGCCCAGTCGCTCTGGAGCGACACCATGTCGCAGATCGAGGAGACCCTCGGAGGTCTCCGCATCATCAAGGCGTTCAACGCCGAGAAAAAGATGGACGTCCGCTTCAACAGCGTGACCGACAGGATGCGCCGTAAAAACAACAAGGTCAACACACGCCAGGTCCTGGCCCACCCTGTGAGCGAGTTCCTCGGCACGATCATGATCCTTATCGTGCTCTGCTTCGGCGGCGTCATCATCATCCGCGGGACAGGCTTCCTCGGCAAGGATTTCATCGACGCTCCGACCTTCATCTTCTTCATGATCATCCTCTACAGCGTGATGGCCCCCATC
This sequence comes from uncultured Bacteroidia bacterium, assembly GCA_902791945.1. Classification (GTDB taxonomy): domain Bacteria; phylum Bacteroidota; class Bacteroidia; order Bacteroidales; family UBA932; genus Cryptobacteroides. The sequence goes on along the minus strand of CADAXR010000013.1, from coordinate 48,846 downwards.
AAGGAACTGTCGAGGGCCGTCTACGGCATTCCGAAGGGCCTCGCCTCCATGGAGAGGATCAACAAGATACTCCAGGCGGAGAACCCCATAAAGGAAAAGGAGAACCCCGTAAGGCTCTCTTCCTTCGAGAAGGGCATCTCCATCAAGAACGTTTCCTTCAGCTACAACGACTCGAAGGTCGTCCTCCAGGACATCTCCTTCGACATCGAAAAGGGCAAGCGGATCGCCATCGTCGGCGAGTCCGGCGCGGGCAAATCGACTCTCGTCGATCTTATCCCCCGTTTCTATGACCCGACATCCGGCTCCATCGAAATCGACGGGATAGACACCCGCGACCTCGCCCTCAGCGACGTCCGCGCCCTCATGGGCAACGTCAACCAGGACGCCATCCTCTTCAACGACACCATATTCAACAACATAGCCTTCGGCGTGGAGGGCGCTACGATGGAGCAGGTCGTCGCAGCGGCGAAGATCGCCAACGCCCACGAATTCATCATGGAGAAGGAAGGCGGGTACAATTCCTCCGTCGGCGACCGCGGAGTCAAGCTCTCCGGCGGCCAGCGCCAGAGGATAAGCATAGCCAGGGCCATTCTCAAGAACCCTCCCATCCTCATCCTCGACGAAGCGACGGCCGCTCTCGACACGGAGAGCGAGCGCGCCGTCCAGGAGGCTCTCGAGCGCCTCATGTCCTCCAGGACGACCATCGCCATCGCCCACAGGCTTTCGACCATCCGCGATTCCGACGAAATCATAGTGATGAAGGACGGCCGCATCGTTGAAAGGGGCACCCACGAAGAGCTCACCGCGATGGGCGGCTACTACAAGCGTCTCAACGACATGCAGCAGCTATGACATCGAAAGCCAGGAAAATATTCAGGATACTCCTCGTACTTTATCTGATATCCATTCTCGTACTCTGTTTTGCAAACCTGAGTTCGCTTCCGGATGTCAGCAATACCATTTTCGGCATTGAAATCGACAAGGTAGCCCATTTCCTGATGTTCCTGCCTTTCCCTGCGCTGTTCTACCTCTCTTTCGAGGGGAAGGCCGCCGCACTCATAGGAGCCGGAATCCTCGCCGGTCTTTCCGTCGCAGGGACTACCGAGTGGGTCCAGAGTTTCCTTACCTACAGGAGCATGGACCTCGCAGATTTCTTTGCAGACACCGCAGGCCTTCTTTCCGGCGCACTTCTGACCGGAGCTGCCGTTGCCATATTCCGCAAAAAATGAGACGCGCCTGGGTTGTCATACTGGCGCTTACGCTTGGATTTGCAGCACGGGCACAGGGGATTTCCGCGAGGGAATTCCGTACGGCCGCGGACTCGCTCAGGGCGAGACTCGAGAGGAAGACGACAGTCAAATCACCGCTCAAGCTCGAGAAGGTGATGAAAAGGCAGGGCAACCTGGACTTCTATTTTTCCAAGGAGCTCTCCGACTTTCCCATGAGGGCGAAGGACGCCGAGACCCTCCGGAAGGACCTTGAAAAACTCCTTCCGAAAAGCTATTCAACCTACTCCATAGGCGAGATTTTCGGCAACGGGACCAAGCTCGAGGACCTCGTGACCCCTGAGCTCGGCTCCAATGGCAAGCCAGTGGACAATGCATACCGCACCAATGACAGGAGAAGCTCCACAACTCCCCTTGTGAGTCCCGCCGACGGCACCTTCTGGAAAAGGGGCCTCAGCGGACGCCACATAGCCCTCTGGCAGAGCCACGGGCGCTACTGGGAGCCATCCACGGAGCGCTGGGAGTGGCAGAGGGCGCCCCTGATGGGCACCGTGGAGGACATGTACACCCAAAGCTACGTGCTCCCCTTCCTAATCCCTATGCTTGAGAATGCGGGCGCCGTCGTAATGACTCCCCGCGAGAGGGACACCCAGGTCCACGAAGTGGTCTGCGACAACGACCCTGCTTTCGGGGGCGAAAGGACAGGGCTGCTTCGCCGTCAAGGGACCTATTCGGAAAAAGGCCACTGGAAGGACGCCGGCGAAGGCTTCGCCGACGCGAAAGAGTACTATGCCGGCAAGGACAACCCCTTCAGGATGGGGACCGCGAGGATGAGCTCCGACGGCAAAGGTCCCCACTCCGCCGAATGGACCCCGGACATACCTGAGAGAGGATTCTACGCCGTCTATGTCTCCTACAAGACCGTCAAAAACAGCACTTCTTCAGCGCTTTACACGGTAAAGCACATGGGCGGCGAAACGGCATTCTATGTCAACCAGACGATGGGCGGAGGCACTTTCGTCTATCTCGGCACCTTCGAATTCGACAAGGGGACGGAAGGCTGTGTGACCCTTTCCGCCGGAAAGACCGGCGGGGTGCTTACAGCCGACGCCGTCCGCTTCGGAGGCGGCATGGGCAAGATAGCCCGTGGCGATGATAACGAAATCTCCGGCCTCCCCTCCTTCGCGGAAGGGGCCATGTACAATCTTCTGTATTCCGGATTCGACCCCTCTTTCTTCGACGACTGGGACACCGAGTATGTCAAGGAATACGCCTGCCGCGGCACCTGGGTCTCGACCCTCGCCGGCGGCTCCCGCGTAAACCCCAACCGTTCCGGCAAGAAGATCCCCGTCGACATGTCGCTGGCGTTCCATTCCGACGCAGGAGTGACGCCGAACGACTCCATCGTCGGCACCCTTTCGATCTACACGCGCCTCTGCAACGGCAGCGACGAGCTTCCGAACAAGGAAAAACGCCTTTCCGGGCGCTTCCTTGCGGAGACCGTCCAAAGCCAGGTCGTAGAAGATATCCGGAGCGGGTTCGAACCCAAGTGGTCGCGCCGCCAGATATGGGACCGTTCCTACAGCGAATCGCGGACAAATTATGTCCCCGCGATGCTGCTGGAACTTCTCTCCCACCAGAATTTTGCCGACATGCGCTACGGCCTCGACCCGTCGTTCCGTTTCACGGTCTCCCGCGCCGTCTATAAAGGAATCCTCAAATACCTCTCCGGCCGCTACGGCTGCGCCTACAGCGTCCAGCCGCTCCCCGTCAAGGATTTCAAGGCCCTTGCGGAAGGCGGCAAGGTCAGCCTCAGCTGGAAGCCAACCTCCGATCCCGGAGAGCCTACGGCAAAGCCAAAAGGCTATTTCGTCTTCACGAGGAAGGACGACGGCGCCTTCGACGCCGGAGTCAAGGTGGAAGACTGTTCCTACGAGGCCCCCATCGATGAAGGCACGCTCTATTCCTTCAAGGTGGTTGCCTTCAACGAAGGCGGCAAGAGTTTCCCTTCAGAAGTTCTATCCGTCGGTATTCCCAAGACCGGAAACAAAGGCAAGATACTCGTAGTCAACAACTTTACCAGAGTCGCAGGCCCGGCGTGGTTCGACACGCCGCAGAGTGCCGGCTTCTCCTGGAGGGACGACGGCGGAGTGCCGTGGGGCTACGGGATAGAGTTTGTCGGCGAACAGTACGAGTTCCGCCGCTCCCTGCCGTGGGTCGATGACGACGACCCCGGCTACGGCGCCTCCTTCGTTGACAAAGCCGGCGGACTCGTCGCAGGCAACACTTTCGACTTCGTCTCGCTCCACGCCGCCGCACTGATGGATGCAGGCTATTCGGTAATATCCTCTTCCTCAAGCGCTTTCACAGGCGAAGAAGACGCCGGTGCGGTCGATGTCATCTGCGGCAAACAGATCCTCACCCGCATCGGAAGAGGCGCGGTCAAGGACCGCTACCCCGTCTATCCGGAAAAACTCATCGACGCCCTCTTCGGCTTCGTAGGCAAGGGTAAGGGCATCATCATCTCCGGCTCGGCCATCGGCAAGGAGCTCCGCGGCGGCATCTACGACGCCGGCAGCGAAAAGTACCGCAAGCAGGCTTCCGCCTTCGCCGAGGACGTCCTCGGCTTCAAGCCCCTTTCCGGCCACGCTTCGCGCAGCGGCGAGGTCTTCCTTATGAAGAAAGGCTCCGTCCAGCGTTCCGCCCCGATGTCCTTCCCCACCGAGCCCAATCCCGAGAAATACTGCGTGGAAGCCCCCGACGGGCTCGCCCCCGCCGGTGACGGCGCCGAGACCTTCATGCGATACACCGACTCCATGATCTCCGCCGGCGTCCTCCACGACAGCGGCGCCTACCGCACCGTCTCCGTCGGCTTCCCCCTCGAAACCCTCTCCCCCTCCGACCTCTCCCGAGTAATCTCCTCCGCCACATCATTTATCTTTAAAGAAGAATAGTTTTGAGTAAAATTTGCGTAGGTTTATCGGGCGGGGTGGACTCCGCGGTAGCGGCACTGCTTCTGAAGGAGCAGGGATACGACGTATTCGGGATGTTCATGCAGAACTGGCATGACGCGGACGCGACGCTTCACGGCGACTGCGAATGGGAAGAGGACCGCTTCGTGGCGGAGATGACGGCGCGAAAAATCGGAATACCCTTCTATTTCATAGACCTCAGCAAAGAATACAGGCAGAAAGTCGTCGACTATATGTTCGACGAATACGCAAGAGGGCGTACCCCTAACCCGGATGTACTCTGCAACAAGGAGATCAAATTCGACGCTTTCCTCAAGGCTGCGGAAAAACTCGGCGCCGACGCAGTGGCGACGGGGCACTACTGCCGCCGGAAGGAGACTCCCCTTCCGGACGGGCGGGTCCTTTACAGCCTTCTCGAAGGCTGCGACCCCAACAAGGACCAGTCCTATTTCCTCTGCCGTCTCTCGCAGGAGCAGCTTTCCAAGGCCGTTTTCCCCATCGGCGAGCTGACAAAGAAGGAAGTGCGCCGCATCGCCGCGGAAGCGGATCTTCCCTGCGCCGACAAGAAGGATTCCCAGGGGATCTGCTTTGTCGGCAAAGTGGACCTCCCGACCTTCCTCAAACAAAAACTCGAAAGCCGCGAGGGGCAGACCGTCGAGGTCTTTGACGCCTACTACTCCTACAATCCGCTCTACCGTTTCTGCGAGGAAAAGGTACGCGAACTGCTGAAAGAGGATTCCTTGTTCACAATGACGGCTCCCTTCACCCTCCAGCAGAACGTGCTGACCTCCGACGGCGAGCCGCTCGGCGAATCGCCTTTCCGCGAGGATGCCGTAGCTGCCCTTACCGACGAGGAACTGGACAGGCTTTCGCAGCCTTTCGACTATTCGGACATACAGTTTATCGAAGAGACATACCGCAGCGGCAAAAAGCACGTGCGAAAGACGCGGTTCAGGGAGAATCCTTTCGGAAAGATTATCGGAGTCCACGAAGGGGCGCAGTTCTACACCGTGGGGCAGCGCAAGGGACTCGGCATAGGCGGCCACAAGGAGCCTGTCTTTGTCCTTGGGACTGACATAGATGCCAACAGGGTGTACGTCGGCGAGGGCCACGCCCACAAGGGCCTCTCCCGCCGTTGCCTCCGCATAGACCCGTCCGAGATAGTACTTATGAGGGAAGACCTGCGCATGCTACCCGGCGAAGTGCGCCGCCACAGGGTGCGCATACGCTACCGCCAGGGTCTTCAGGGAGCGACGCTGATCATGAGGGAGTCAGGGCTTTATATCCTGTTTGACAAGCCCCAGAGAGGCATAACGCCGGGTCAGTTCGCCGTGTGGTACACAGGCGAAGAGATGATAGGATCCGGAGTGATTTCCGCTTAGTAATTGAAACGCATCTCGTCCACGTAGAGGACGCTGCCGTCGGCGCCGGTGAAGAAGTCACCATAGGCGCTGGGGGTGCAGACGATGATGACCCATTTCGGGGTCCTGTCGTTGCGATACTCGAGGGGTACACGGAAACGGACATAGCCGTCAGTGGAGTGACGGATGAAGAGCTCGCCGTAAGCGATGACGTGGGGGTCGTTCTCGAGGTCGACCCAGTTGCCTTTGGTGGAGTCGATGAGGTAACGCTCGGGCCAGTCGGTGAGGGTCACGGTGATGTGGCCGATGTCGCTCTTGCCTTTAAGATAATTGTAGGGCTTCTTTGCGAAATTGACTATGCCGGGGATATAGTGGTAGTAGCCCGACAGGGACTTGGGACGGCCCTCGAAGGGGACTCCCCAGTCCATCTCCGCGCCGGAGAAACGGACGATCTTGCGGAAGTTGCCGGTGTAAAGCGCACCGGAGACAAAAGCCCAGAGGCAGTTCTGGCTCTGGATCTTGGCGGCCTTCTTGCCTTCGCCGGGAATGGCGACGTGCTCCGTCTCCGGGGTCACTCCGTTGAGGCCGAGGATGGAGAGGGCCTTGTTGGCAGTGTCCCACGTACATTCGGGGTATGACTTGCCGGCGGCGTAAGGATACCAGGTCTTCTTGTCTTTATGCCAGGAATCGAGATTGAGATTGTAGAGCTGGGGGCCGCCCTGAGCGAAAGCGCTGAAAGCGTAAATGGCGGCTATAAGGACGGTGAGTGCCTTTTTCATCTTTGAACCGTTGTTGGAGCCACTTGGGAGACTCGGACTCCCGACCTGCGCGTTACGAATGCGCTGCTCTACCGACTGAGCTAAAGTGGCGTACCGTTTTCTCTGAAACGGGACTGCAAATATAGTAACTTTTTTGTATTTTTGTATGCTATGAAATCAGATATTACAATAATAGGCGGCGGTGCGGCCGGACTGCTGGCCGCGCTTGGTGCTGCAAAGCAGTTCGAAAGCTCGCCCGTGGGCGGCACAGTGACGATTCTTGAAAAGCAGCAGAACATAGGCCGCAAGATTATGGTGACCGGCAAAGGACGGTGCAATTTCACCAACGTGAAGCCCTGGGAAGAGTTTGCAGCCCACATCAGGGCCGGCCGCCAGCTGGTAGACCCGGCCTGGCACTCGCTTACCCCCGATGATATCATAGCCCTCCTGAAGGCCAACGGCATGCCCAGCGTGGTTGAGCGGGGAGACAGGGCCTTCCCTGCCTCGCATCTTTCAGGCGACGTCGTCGACGCCCTCAGGCGCGCCGCGACAATCGCCGGCGTCAAGATAGTCTCCGGCTGCAAGGTAGATTCCATAGAATACAACGGCAAAATATTCCGCCTCGCCTGCACGCAGACGACCGTAAAGGAATTCGGCAGGAAACCCGGCCCCGTGAGGACGGAAACGACGACCGAGCAGGTCAGCTTCGCCTCCAACAGGCTTATCCTCGCGACCGGCGGACTCTCCTACCCCTGGACAGGCTCCGACGGCGACGGCTACCGCTTTGCTGAAAGCCTCGGCATTGCCCACACCGAGCTTTCCCCTTCGCTCACCGCCCTCGTACCCGCGGGATACAAGGAGACCGATCTTACAGGATATATCGAAAGACGCACTCCCCTCTCCCAAAAGGGAGAACTCTTCAACGGCAACAACCTGGACAATGTCCGCCTCTCCCTTTTCATCGACGGTTCGCTCTCCCACGAGGAGTTCGGCGACATAGAATTCACTGACGGCGGCCTCGAGGGCCCCCTCGGCTTTGCCGTGAGCCGCGACGCTGTCAAGGCCCTTATCCGCGGCGGCAAGGTCAGCGTCAAGATAGACCTCAAGCCCTCGGTGGAGCTCGAAAAGCTGGATGAAGACATCCACGGCCGCTGGGAGGAGATCGTCCGCGATCCCCGCAGCCGCGGCGCTTCCTTCAGGAAGCTTTTCCGCATCCTCCTCGGCAAGCTGATGCCGTGGGAGCTCACCCTCGCCTTCCTCGGAGACAATCCTTCGGTAAGCGTTGACAGCCTCGCCGGGATGCTCAAGGACTGGAAGATGGACATCGCCGGATACGTAGGCTACGAAAGGGCCGTAGTGACCGCAGGCGGCATCTCTTCCGACGAGGTCGTCGCAAAAACATTAGAGTCCAGGAAGATTCCCGGACTCTACTTTGCAGGCGAACTGCTCGACGTTGATGCCGACACGGGAGGTTACAACCTCCATTGCGCATTCTCGACAGGATGGCTTGCCGGCCGTAGCGCGGCATCCAGCCTCAACGAATAATTCTATTTCTCAGGAGCGGGAGCCGGAGCACCGGTGATCCCAGCGACAAGTTTGTCGAACTCTCCCTCGGTGATCATCTTGCAGTTGCCGTTGAACTTCGCGTCGAGTTCGACGCAGAGCCTCTTGACGTGGAGGTCGCCGTCAACTGTGCATCCGGCCTTGAGCGAAAGGGTGTCCTTCACGTAGAAGTTGCCCTTCATCGAGCCCCAGAAGTCGACGTTCTGGCAGATGATGTCGCCCTTGACGACAGCTTTCTCGCCTACCACTACCCTGCCCTTCGAGCACACCTGGCCGTCGAAACGGCCGTCGATACGGATGTCGTTGGGAGAGGTGATCTCACCCTTGATAACGGTCCCGGCAGAAATCCTGCTGACCTCGTTCACATTGACTGTCTGTTCCATTACTATTCTACTCATATAATTAAATTTCTATCCGCTTTTATTGCTTGCCGTGGCAGTTTTTGTATTTGAGACCGGAGCCGCAGGGGCAGGGGTCGTTGCGGCCGACGTGCTTGTCCACGTGGACGGGGGTGCGGGCCTTCTGCTCGCCGTTGGTGGAGAGCTGGGAAGGATCGTTGGTCTTCATCTGGGACATGTCGGTCCGGCGCTGCTGGGCCCTCTGGGGCGCCTCGTTGCGGTCGCGCAGAGGGATGAATGCCCTGAGGAGGAAGGAGAGGACGTCCTTGTTGAGGTCCTCGAGCATCTGGGCGAAGAGGTTGTAGCTCTCGAGCTTGTAGATCACGAGAGGATCCTTCTGCTCGTAGGCTGCGTTCTGGACGCTCTGGCGAAGGTCGTCCATGTCGCGGAGGTGCTGCTTCCAGTGGTCGTCTATCTGGTAGAGGATGATGCTGCGGGACAGGCTCTTGGCGAGCTCGCGGCCCTCTGAATTGTAGGCTTTTTCAAGGTTGACGGAAAGCTGGAGCATCTTGCGGCCGTCGGTGATGGGGATGGCGATGTTCTGGTACATCGAGCCCTGTTTTTCGAAGACCTGCTTGATGAATGGATAGACTTTCGTAACCATAGTGTCCATCCTGCGCGTGTAGACCTCCTTCATGTGCTCAACGAGCTTTTCGGCCACCTGTGCAGGCCTTGCCCCGTTGAAGAACTCCTCGTCGAACCCGAGGTCGATGGAAAGCTGGGCCATGACGTACTCCTCGAAGGAGGCGAAGTCGAACTGCTCGCAGCGGGAGGCGAGGATCTCGGCGGTGTCCGACATCATGTTGCGTACGTCGATCTCTATCCTTTCGCCGGAAAGGGCGTTGCGGCGGCGGCTGTAGATGGCTTCCCTCTGGTAGTTCATCACGTCGTCGTACTCGAGGAGGCGCTTGCGGACGCCGAAGTGGTTCTCCTCTACTTTCTTCTGGGCGTTCTCGATGGACTTTGAAAGCATGCCGCTCACGAGGGCCTCGTCGTCCTTCATGCCGAGCTTGTCAACCATGCCGGCGATACGCTCGGAGCCGAACTTACGCATAAGATCGTCTTCGAGGGATATGTAGAAGGTCGATGAACCGGGGTCTCCCTGACGGCCGGCACGGCCGCGGAGCTGACGGTCAACACGGCGGCTGTCGTGGCGGGTCGTGCCTATGATGGCGAGACCGCCGGCCTCCTTGACTTCAGGGGTAAGCTTGATATCGGTACCACGGCCGGCCATGTTGGTCGCAATCGTGACCTTGCCGGGGTGTCCGGCCTGGGCGACGATTTCGGCCTCACGGGCGTGCTCCTTGGCGTTGAGGACGTTGGGGTGAAGACCCCTTATCCTCATCATCCTGGCGAGGAGTTCGGAGGTCTCGACGTCGGTCGTACCGACGAGGACCGGCCTGCCGGCGTCGGAGAGCTCGACCACGCGGTCGATGACGGCGGCGTATTTCGCCTTCTTGGTCTTATAGATGATGTCGTCCTGGTCGTCGCGGATGACGGGACGGTTGGTCGGGATGACGACGACGTCGAGCTTGTAGATGCTCCAGAACTCGCCCGCCTCCGTCTCTGCCGTACCGGTCATACCGGCGAGCTTGTGGTACATCCTGAAGTAGTTCTGGAGGGTAACGGTCGCAAATGTCTGGGTAGCAGCCTCAACCTTTACGTTCTCCTTGGCTTCGACAGCCTGGTGGAGACCGTCGCTCCAGCGGCGGCCCTCCATCACACGGCCCGTGGATTCATCGACGATCTTGATCTTGTTGTCGACGATGATGTAGTCGATGTCCTTGGTGAACATCGCGTAGGCCTTGAGGAGCTGGTTGACGGTGTGGACCCTCTCGCTCTTGAGGGCGAAGTCCTCCATCAGCTTGTCCTTGAGCTCCTGGCGCTCGGCCACGGAGAGGCCTCCCCTGTTCTGGATCTCGGCGATTGCGGCGCCGACGTCCGGGAGGACGAAGAACTCCGGATCGGAGACGGCGTTGGCAAGGACGTCGTGGCCCTTGTCGGTCATCTCGACGGAATTCTGGATTTCGTTGATGACGAAGAAGAGATCGTCGGTGACGATGTGCATCTCCCTTTCGTTGTCCTGCATGTAGTAGTTCTCAGCCTTCTGGAGAAGCTGCTTCATGCCCTGCTCGGAGAGGAACTTGATGAGGGGCTGGTACTTGGGAAGGCCCTTGTGGCAGCGGAGGAGGAGTTTGCCTCCTTCGGCCTCGTCGCCTGCAGCGATCAGCTTTTTGGCTTCGTTGAGGGTAGTCGTGACGAGGGAGCGCTGCCTGGTGTAGAGGTTCTCCACGTAGGGGCGGAACTCCATGAACTGCTCGTCTCCGGAAGCTTTCTGCATAGGACCGGAGATGATGAGAGGGGTACGGGCGTCGTCGATGAGGACGGAGTCGACCTCGTCGACTATGGCGTAATGGTGCTTCCTCTGGACGAGGTCGGACATGTTGATCGCCATGTTGTCACGGAGGTAGTCGAAGCCGAACTCGTTGTTGGTACCGAAGGTGATGTCGCAGTTGTAGGCCTTCTTGCGGGCGTCGGAGTTGGGCTGGTGCTTGTCGATGCAGTCCACGCTTAGGCCGTGGAACATGTAAAGCGGCCCCATCCACTCGGAGTCACGCTTGGAGAGGTAGTCGTTGACCGTGACCACGTGGACTCCCTTGCCTGCGAGGGCGTTGAGGAAGACAGGGAGCGTCGCGACGAGGGTCTTTCCCTCGCCGGTCGCCATCTCGGCGATGCAGCCCCTCTGCTCCTTGTTGCTCTTGATGCTGCCGTTGAGGACGATACCGCCGATCAGCTGGACGTCGTAGTGGACCATGTCCCATGTGATCTCGTTGCCGCCGGCGAGCCAGTGGTTCTGCCAGACGGCCTTGTCGCCCTCGACGCGGACGAAATCGTGGCTCGTCGCGAGAAGTCCGTCGAAGGGGGTCGCGGTGACCACCACCTCGGGGCTTTCCTTGAAGCGGCGCGCCGTAGATTTCATGATTGCGAACGCCTCGGGAAGGACCTCGTCCAGGACCTTCTCGATGGCCTCGTCCTCATCCTTGACTAGCTTGTCGGACTCCGTCGCAAGATCTTCCTTCTGCTCGACGGGGATGTCCTTCTCGAGCTCGGCCTTGATCTCCTCAATCCTGTCCTCGAACGGCTTTTCCACTTCGAAAATCCGCCTCCTGACATCGTCAGTGCGGGCGCGAAGCTCATCGTTGGACAGTTTGTCAATCTCTTCGTAAGCGGCCAGGACCCTGTCCAGGATCGGCCTTATCTGTTTCATATCCCGGTCCGACTTCGAACCAAAGATTTTTCTCAATATATCTGAAAGTGCCATAGCCTGCAAATATAGTTATAATACAGGAAATAAAAAAGCCCGCGGCCTGGAGTGAAACGGGGAATCAGCGGAAGATCTCACGGCGGTCCCATGTGGACCAATAGCGGATTGCGAGAGAACGGACCTCCTGCCAGTAGGCCGGCGAGTGGCCGAAGCGGGAAACCGCTGAAGCGATGTCTTCGCGGATTCTCGTTTCGTATTCAGGCTTAAGCCTGAGGGACAAAGATTTGCCGTCACAGGAAAACAGAGCCTCGGGACGCTTCAGAGGCTCTTCGGAGACAGAGAAAAGACCGTGTCCGACTGTCGCGCCGGTGCCGACCTGAAGGCCGTCGCCGAAGCAGCTCACAGGCGGCTCTGTCCCGGCGAAAGACACTACCGCAATATGCTCTTTAAGCCCTTCGGCTTCAAATAACTCCTTTGCTCTCAGGCCCATCTTGGCGCCAAGGGTGGAGTAGATGCCGAGATGACCATGGATTTCATTGGTGAGGACGACAAGGCGCCATTCGCGGGCGCCGAAACGCGCCACAGTCTCCGCCGCTATCTCACGGACGTCTGCGGCGTAACACTCGAGGGGAAGGTCAAAAGCCCCGAGAGCCCCTACCACTTTTCTATAAGCTTAAGGACAAGGAATCCTCCGACGGCCTGGATCAGCATCCCGGGCCATCCGATGCGGACATCCTGGAGGGCGTACATGATGTCGCGGGTCATAATGAACTCGAATGCCATACCGACGGCCTGATAGGCGAGCACCGTCAGAAGGACGGACCAGATGGAGAATCCCATTTTCCTGCAGAGGAACCAGCCGGCGCCGACGATAGCGGTCGACTTGACGAGGATGGCGGGCAGCGAGGCCACAGGTGGCATCCCGAAGAATGCGCAGTTGACAAGCGGGGAAAGTACGGCGGTCAGAAGTCCCACCTTCCAGCCGCACTTGAAGGTTGCGACCAGGGTGAAGAAATAGATAGGAAGGAATATCAGGCCTCCGCGCGGAATCAGGTGGCACAGCTGGGGCACCACGATGTTGCCGGCGATGAATGCGAGGGCTGCGAGGTAGGTCCTGAGGGCCGAGAAGGTGTACTTTTCGTGTTGGAGCGTAAGGGTTGCCATAGTTCTAGTCTGCGTTATATCTTGTCAGGATGTCCATGTGGACGAAATTGTCCCTTTTTGCGGGGGCTTTTTTCAATACTATATATTCAGAGAGGTCCCGGATGGCGCAGGCGGCCTGCTCATCGGGGTGCTGGGTGATGAGAACCCGGACGAGGCCTTTGCGGAGAGCCTCGATGTTTGCCGGGAGATTGTCGAATCCGACCACGGCTAAATCTTTGATGCCGGATTTCTCAAGGAACGGGACTATAAGGTGGATCCTGGAGTTGAAGGTAGCGATGTGACGGACGCCTGGGTGCTCGCTGAAGAACGCACCGAGGCGCCGGGCCACGTCTTCCGGATCCTTCGGGTCTATAAACACATTGTGGACAGTACATTCAGGGGCGTTCTCGGCAATGAAGTCGCGGAATCCCTCGCGCCGGCCGACCGTAGGGTCGGACTGGCGGTGCTTGTCCCTTTCTATACGGACTACGAGTATCTCGTTGCAGGGTTTGCAGAAATTGAGGATGTCGGCGCATAGGTACCCGCTGCGGTACATCGGCATCCCGTAGGAGGAAAGGTAGCCGTCTTCTTCTATCTTTGTGTCCACGAAGACGTAGGGGATGCCCTTTTCGCGGAGCTCCGCGGTGAAAAGGGACGTCTCCGCCTTGAAAAGCGGGGCTATCACCACTCCGGCAGGGTTATTCTTCATGGCCCTTCTGCAAGCGGCGCGGAAGGACTCCAGTTCATACTGGTTGTAGGATTCGCGGACAACCTCTATGTTGAGGGGGGACACAGTCTTGACGGCCCTCTCGATACCGGCTTCATAGAGCTCCCAGAACTCGCCGGGGGTGAACTCCGGAAGGATGACGGCAACGCTCCTGCTTTTGTGGGATGCAAGCAGTGACGCATAGACATTGGGCTCGAAGCCGAGCTCGTCGATGACTTTGAGGATTTTTTCACGGCTTTTGGCGGAAACGCCGTCGCGGCCGTGAAGCACGCGGTCCACCGTCCCTTTTGAAACGCCCGAAGCGCGGGCGACGTCTTTAATCGTTACTTTTCCCATCTGTCAGAGAAAGAATCAGGCGTAAATATAAATATTTTTCCGTTACCGTGCACGAAAAATTAAAAGATTATGTTATTTTTGTAGAAAATAATAATCAAGATTATGCCAAGAGTAATTACCTTCGGAGAGATAATGCTGAGGCTCGCTACGCCCGGTTATCTTCGCTTTTCCCAGACTGATTCATTCACAGCGACTTTCGGCGGCGGCGAAGCCAATGTCGCCGTCTCCCTCGCCAACTACGGCGTGGACGTCGAGTTCGTCACCCGTTTCCCTGACAACGACATCGCCCGCTCCTGCATCGCCGACCTCCACAAGCACGGAGTCGGTACGCGCTTCTGCGTGACCGGAGGCGAGCGCCTCGGAATCTATTTCCTCGAGACAGGCGCTGTCGCCCGTCCGAGCAAAGTCGTCTATGACAGGGCCCACTCCGCCATCTCCGAGATCGAGCCCGGCATGATCGACTGGGAGAAAGTCTTCGAAGGAGCCGACTGGTTCCACTGGACGGGCATCACCCCGGCCCTCAGCGAGGGCGCCGCGGCGGTATGCCTCGAAGCGGCCCGCGCCGCGAACCGCCTCGGCGTGACCGTCTCCTGCGACCTCAACTACCGCAAGAACCTCTGGAAATACGGCAAGAAAGCCGGCGAGGTCATGCCCGCACTGACCGAGTGCTGCGACGTAATCCTCGGCAACGAGGAAGACGCAGAGAAGGTCTTTGGCATCAAGCCCGAGGGCTTCGACGTGACCGCGACAGGCGGCGCCATCGACCAGAGCCGCTTCCGCAGCGTCGGCGAGCAGCTTATGAAGAAGTTTCCCCGCGCGAAGAAGGTAATCATCACCCTCCGCGGCTCCATCAACGCCAACCACAACACCTGGGGCGGCGTCCTCTTCGACGGCAAGACCCTCTACGAGTCCCCGCGTTACGACATAACCCACATCGTGGACCGCGTCGGCGGCGGCGACTCTTTCATGGGCGGCCTCATCTACGGACTCCTTACATATAAAGAGGATCCCCAGAAGGCCCTCAACTTTGCAGTCGCGGCCTCCTGCCTCAAGCACACCATCTACGGAGACTACAACCTCGTCACCGTCGCCGAAGTCGAGAACCTCATGAAGGGCGACGCCTCCGGCCGCGTCTCCAGATAGCATATTATGAAACCTTTTCTTAAAGTACTTGCCTTCACCGGCTTTGTGTTTCTCCTGTTTTCTTGTTCGCACGAAAATCCGTCGCAACCCTCCGACGAGTCTCCGAGACCGGAAATTGAGGTCTCGGAAATCCCTCTGGAGGATGCCCTGACCTCGCTTCAGGAGTTTATGTCTGACGCATATCCGGAGAAACTTACAAAGGCTGGATCCTTCGAAAGTCTGATTGAATCTGTCGCAGTTCATCAGAGTAAGACCTCCCTGACAAAAGTCGGGACTCCGACGATTGACGCTTATATTGTCAATTTTATCGATGATGGTGGATTTGCGGTTTTGGGGGCAAAGACAGACCTTGGGGATATTATAGCCGTAACCGAAGGGGGGTCTATCACTCCGAAAGAAATCGATTCTGCCTATGATTGTACCTCTGGCCGGGAGGAAGTTCTTTTCTACGATGAAGAAGGCAATGCTTACACGAGCTATTACTGCGAGGAAGATGATGACTACTATTGTGCTGGGAATTTTTGTTTGCCGGTACTGATATATAATGCCCTTGATTCTGATTCGTCGGGCAGAATGGGATCGGGTGGATCCGGCAGCGGAGGCTCTGGACTTCGTGCTGTGGCGCCATTGTTGAAAACCAGATGGTCACAAGGGCAATATCACGAGTCCGGTGTTTACAATAAATATTGCAAAGTGTTGGGAAACAACATGTATACCGGCTGCTCTACTACTGCTTTAGCTCAGATTATCGCTTATAACCGCTTCCCTGAAAGAATTAGGGGGATTAAAATGGATTACGAAAATATAACTTCGGTGTACAATGCGTATTATCTGGACGATTGCTATGCTGAACAGGTGTCGATTTTATTTGGCGATATTTTCGATTTTGTAAGTAAGGCGTCCGGCTCTTTTTGGACTATGATAACGCCGGAGCAAATTAAAATTCGAATGAAGTCATATGGGTATAAAAATGTTGACAAAATCAATGGGGGAAAGGAATTCTCCAGAAATATGTTGAATGATGTAAGCAATATGCTATGTGACGGCAAGCCAGTGTTTTTTTCCGCACTTCCTTTTAATATCTTTAAAGGGCACTCCTGGGTTATTGACGGTGCCATGTATTCATCAAATAGAGAGTATTTGTTGCAC
Source organism: uncultured Bacteroidia bacterium (assembly GCA_902791945.1). Lineage (GTDB taxonomy): Bacteria > Bacteroidota > Bacteroidia > Bacteroidales > UBA932 > Cryptobacteroides. Next base: position 32,805 of record CADAXR010000013.1, on the reverse strand, counting down.
TTTAATTTTGGATGGAGTGGAAGTTGTAACGGTTATTTCTCACCCTCCTGTATGAACCCGGCGAAGAGTTATGGCTATGATATGAACAACAATTTAGAAACGTTGTCAGACCATGACCATAGGTACAAGCAACATTACAGAATGATCACTTATGATTTTTAAACTGCGAGTAGATGAATAGAATCTGTCCTGTTATCTTTGTAGTACTCTTATTTGCTGCGAGAAGCCTTTTCGTATAGAGACTCCTGACACGACTATAGATGGTCGTGCGCAAACAATTGAAATCCAGGCGTCGTCAGCTTTCTTTATTGAAGCAATTTACGAATGGCATACTGACGACAACGGGAATTTGAGTCAAGACAAGAGGCCTCTTGGTGATGATTGTCCTGCGTATGACTATGTGGGAGATTGGTTCGAAATACATGTGGACAGGTATAACACAAGAATCGCTCGACTTTCTGTATTGGACAACAATACGGGCAATGCAAGAAAACTGACAATTATTGGACAGTTTAAGGGAATGGAGGACAGTATCAGGATTACTCAGAACTCGTTGTAGTACACAATCAACAATATTATATGGCACAGTATAGTAAACTACAGGTCATTGAGACCATGAAGGAGACGGGGATAGTCCCGGTCTTCTACAATGCTGACATTGAGATTTCAAAGAAGGTGCTTAAAGCCTGCTACGACGGCGGGATAAGGGCCTTCGAGTTCACCAACAGGGGCGATTTCGCCCAGGAAGTGTTCAAGGAACTGGTAAAATACGCCATCAGGGAGCTTCCGGGGATGATAGTCGGCGTCGGGTCCGTGGTGGATCCCGGGACTGCCGCGATGTTCATCCAGCTCGGGGCCAACTTCGTGGTCGGCCCGCTCTTCAACCCGGCGATAGCCCCAGTGTGCAACAGGAGGCTCATCCCTTACTGCCCGGGCTGCGGCTCGGTCAGCGAGGTCGGCGCCGCGCAGGAGCTCGGCTGCGACCTCTGCAAGGTCTTCCCCGGCGACGTGCTCGGGCCTGCCTTCGTCAAAGGCCTCCGCGCCCCCATGCCGTGGAGCCAGATTATGGTGACAGGCGGCGTAAAGCCCACGAAGGAGAACCTCGAGGGCTGGTTCAAGGCCGGCGTCACCTGCGTCGGTATGGGCTCCAACCTGTTCCCGAAGGAAGTTATCGCCGCCGGTGAGTGGTCGAAGATTTCCGACCTTTGCCGTGACGCTCTTGCAATCGTAAAATCACTCAGATAACCATGACGACCAATCAAAAACTTATGACCAACTGGAGATGGTGGCTCTGCTCGCTGCTTTTCGTGGCGACTACAGTCAACTATCTCGACCGTCAGGTCCTTTCCCTCACCTATGAGGAATTCATCAAGCCCGAATTCCACTGGACCGACGCCCACTATGGCACGATTACATCCTTCTTTTCCATCTTCTACGCCATCGCCTGCCTCTTTGCCGGCAAGTTCGTGGACTGGATGGGGACCAAGAAGGGCTACCTCATCTCCATCGGAGTGTGGTCGGCAGGCGCCTGCCTCCACGCCGCCTGCGGCTGGGCGACAGCCACTTTCGGCGGCTTCGGCTCCGTGGCCGCGATGAGGGCCGTTGAGATCGGCTCCCAGGCCGCGACGGTGGTAGCGACGATTTCAGTCTATCTGTTCCTTCTCTGCCGGGGCATCCTTGCGCTCGGCGAGGCGGGCAACTTCCCGGCCGCCATCAAGGTGACGGCGGAGTATTTCCCGAAGAAGGACCGCGCATTTGCGACGTCCATATTCAACGCAGGTGCCTCCGTCGGCGCCCTCGCCGCTCCGCTCTGCATCCCGCCGCTCGCCAAGGCTTTCGGCTGGGAGTGGGCTTTCATCATCATCGGCGGACTGGGCTTCCTCTGGATGTTCTTCTGGCAGTTCATGTACGACAAGCCGGAGGACTCCAAGCACGTAGGTGAAGGCGAACTCGAGTACATCCACCAGGACGACGCGGCGGAAGCAGCCGAAAAGGCCGCCATCGCCGCCGAGAAGAGCATCCCCATGCTCCAGTGCTTCAAGTATAGGCAGACCTGGTCCTTCATCGTCGGCAAATTCTTCACCGACGGCGTTTGGTGGTTCTTCCTCTTCTGGGCTCCGTCCTACTTCAGCAACCAGTTCCACGCCCCCGCGACCTCCGGTCTCGGCCAGGCCCTGATTTTCACTCTCTACGCCATTGTGACCGTGATTTCCATCGGAGGCGGATACCTGCCGAAGATATTCGTGGACAGGAAAGGGATGAACCCTTACGCCGGACGTATGCTCGCGATGCTGATCTTTGCGTTCTTCCCGATCGCGGCCCTCTTCGCCCAGCCTCTCGGCATCAGGTTCGACTCCCCCTGGTGGCCGGCCATCCTTATCGGCCTTGCCGCCGCGGGACACCAGGCCTGGAGCGCGAACCTCTTCTCCACCATCGGCGACATGTTCCCCAAGAGCACCATCGCGACCATCACCGGCATCGGTGCAATGGCCGGCGGTGTCGGCTCCATGATCATCCAGAAAGTGGCTGGTAACCTGTTTACCTACGCCGAGAACGCCGGAGATGCATTCCACTTCCTCGGTTTCTATGGCAAGCCTGCAGGCTATTTCGTGATGTTCTGCTTCTGCGGCATCGCCTACCTCGTCGCCTGGAGCATCATGAAGGCTCTGGTGCCGAAGTACAAGAAGATAGAGGTGTAGCACCCGCCACACAAACTTTTTGGGGAAGGTCTGATTTAAAGTGTCAGACCTTCCCCATTGTTTTGCCCCTGCAGTGTGCTACAGTGCCATATTGGCGGGAAAGGTCCAAGCAATGAAATCCGACCTTCCCCAAAAGCGTCTACAAAGTTACTCCGGTTTTGAAGATGGCTATCTCACGATAGCCATTTTTTTCGTTGTTGACTCTCTCTCCGGATGCGACGCGGAGGACGTAGTCGATGAACTTTGCAGCGCACTCGTCCATAGGAGTATCCTGAGCGATAACCCCCGCGTTGAAGTCTATCCAGCCCGGTTTTCTCTCATAGAGAGGAGTGTTGGTGGATATTTTCATTGTCGGGACGAAAGAGCCGAACGGAGTGCCGCGGCCTGTCGTGAACAGGACGATCTGGCAGCCGGCGGAAGCAAGGGCTGTCGAGGCTACGAGGTCGTTGCCGGGGGCGCTGAGAAGATTAAGGCCCTTCTCCTTCAGCCTTTCGCCGTAGCGGAGGACGTCGATGACAGCGGAGGTCCCGCACTTCTGGGTGCATCCGAGTGACTTTTCCTCAAGGGTTGAGATACCGCCGGCCTTGTTGCCGGGTGAAGGGTTTTCGTAGACGGGCTGGTTCTGCCTGATGAAGTATTCCTTGAAATCGTTGATGAGGTGGACGGTTTTGTCAAAGGTCGCCTCGTCACGGCAACGGTTCATCAGAATCGTTTCCGCGCCGAACATTTCGGGGACCTCCGTCAGCACTGTCGTGCCGCCCTGGGCGACGAGCCAGTCGGAAAGGCGGCCGAGGAGCGGATTGGCCGTAATGCCGGAAAGGCCGTCGGAGCCGCCGCACTTGAGGCCGACGCGAAGTTCCGTGACGGGGACATCCTCGCGTTCGTCCTTAGAAACCACCTCGAAGATCTCCCTGAGGCATTTCAGACCGTACTCAAGTTCGTCCTCAACCTTCTGGGTCGCGAACATTTTTACCCTGCGCTCATCAACCGGGCCGACCTTCTCGCGGAAGGCGTCGAGCTGGTTGTTTTCACAGCCGAGACTCACGACGAGCACTCCTCCGGCGTTGGGGTGATGGACCATGTCGGCGAGGATCGTCCTCGTGTTCTCGTGGTCGTCGCCGAGCTGGGAGCAGCCGTAGTTGTGGGGGAAGGCCACGACGGCGTCGACCGAGCCTTCACGCCCTGCGATCTCGCGTCGGAACTCCTCTGCGAGCTGCTGACAGATGCCGTTGACACAGCCCACTGTCGGGACGATCCATATCTGGTTGCGGATACCCACCTGCCCGTCGGCACGGCGGAAGCCTTTGAATGAAGGAGATTTCTCGACTGCGCTCGAAATGACAGAGGAAGCTGCGCTCGAAATGACAGCTTTGTCATCTCGACCGAGCGAAGCGAGCGGAGAGATCTCTACCGGCTCGTACTTGTACTCCAGAAGGCCGGAGAGGTTGGTCTTGATGCAGGAATGGTCGACCTTGGTCCCCATGGCCGCCGCACGGGTCACGTGACCGATAGGATAGCCGTACTTGATGACATTGTCGCCTTCCGAAAGGTCGCAGAGGGTGAATTTGTGACCGGCCGGGATGGGCTCACGAAGGGTGAGAGATTTCTCGGCTCCGCTCGAAATGACAGAGGAGGCTCCGCCAGGAATGACAATCGCCGTGCCCTCCGCAAGGTCGCGGAGAGCAACGGCCACGTTGTCCGAGGGATGAATCTGAAGGAAATCCATAACTTACAGGATGGACTTGACGGCGGCGCGCATGCCTTCGGCCTGGATGAGCTTAAGGTCGGCCGCGAGCATTTCGGTGAGGCCGGGGATGGCGTTGAGATCCTCGTCCCAGATGAACTTCGCTCCGAGGACACCCTTTGCGACGGCATCGATGTCGCCGCCTGCCCAAAGCCCGGTGAGGAGGCTCTTTATCGCCTCGTCGTCATTGACCACGATCTCGTCCTCTCCCCTCTTGCCGCCTTTGTAGTAGGTAGTGATGCCGGCAAGGCCGAGGACAAGGCCCTTCGGGAGCTCGCCCTTGCGCTCAAGATAGGTCTTGAGCCCGGGCAGGTCGCGGGTCTTGAATTTAGGGAAGCTGTTGAGCATGATCGACGTGACGAAATGCTTGACGAACGGGTTCACGAAACGGTCGAGAACGTCGCCGGCGAACTTAAGGAGTTCCTCTTCCGGAAGGTTGAGGGTCGGGAGGAGTTCGTCGTACATGACCTTGCGGACATACTTGCCGATGAGTTCATCCTCGCAGCACTCGCGGACGGTGTTGAGCCCGCTGAGGTAGCCGACCGGCGAAAGCACGGTGTGGGGGCCGTTGAGAAGGGTGACCTTCCTCTCGTGATACGGAGCCTCGCTCGGGACGAAGAGGACATGGAGTCCGGCCTTGTCGGCGGGGAACTCCTCCGCCACTGCGGCGGGAGCCTCGATGACCCAGAGGTGGAAGATCTCGGCCTTGTCGAGAAGGTGGTCGTCATAGCCGGCCCTCTCGCAGAGCTGGGCGGCGGTGTCGCGGGGGTAGCCCGGGACGATGCGGTCGACGAGCGTCGAGTAGACGCCGCAGGCCGTCTCGAACCAGTCGCGGAAACCCTCTCCGAGGTTCCAGAGGTCGATGTACTGGCGGATGCACTCCTTGAGGTGCTTGCCGTTTTCGAATATGAGTTCGCAGGGGAAGATTATGAATCCCTTCGACTTGTCGCCTCCGAAGAACTCGTAGCGGTGATAGAGAAGCTGGACGAGCTTTCCGGGATACGAGGAAGCGGGAGCGTCGGAGAGCTTGCAGGCGGGATCGAAGGCGATACCGGCCTCTGTCGTATTGGAAATGATAAAGCGCATTTCCGGCTGCTCGGCGAGCTTGAGGTACTCGTCGAACTCGCGGTAGGGGTTCAGTCCCCTGCTGATGACGTCGATGAGATCGACACTGTCGACGGTCTTTCCTTCATCGATACCCTGAAGGTTGAGATGATAGAGGCCGTCCTGCTCGTTGAGCCAGTCCACCATTCCCTTCTCAATCGGCTGCACGACGACTACGGACGCATTGAAATCGGTCTTCTGGTTGGTCTTCCAGATGATCCAGTCGATGAAGGCGCGGAGGAAGTTGCCTTCTCCGAACTGAATGACCTTCTCGGTGTAACGCTTCGCCTGAGGGGCGCTTGTACGGTTTAATCTTTCCATTCTATGAAATATTTTAGTTAGTTTGCAAGGAGTGTTATTGTGGCTCGCCTACAAATATAACAAAATTTTCGTGCCCGTGCACGGAAATAAGGAAAAAGTTGCTATATTTATGCCGGAAAACTAATAACACCTCTATATATCATGGAAGAATTTATAGGTAAAGATTTCATGCTCCACAGCGACACTGCGAAGGAGCTTTATCACCAGAGTGCAGAGCAGATGCCCATCATCGACTACCACTGCCACCTCATCCCGGACATGATCGCCTCGAACTACAAGTTCCGCGACCTGACCGAAATCTGGCTTGGCGGCGACCACTACAAGTGGAGAGCGATGAGAGGCAACGGCGTAAGCGAGGATTACATTACAGGCGACAAGCCCTCCTACGAGAAGTTCGAAAAATGGGCGGCGACCGTTCCCTACACTTTCCGCAATCCCCTTTACCATTGGACCCACCTCGAACTTGCCCGCGCTTTCGGCATCAACAAGATCCTCAAGCCGGAGACCGCCCGTGAAATCTACGACGAGTGCACCGAAAAGCTCCAGAAGGACGAATTCCGCGCCCAGGGGCTTATGCAGAAATTCAACGTCAAGGTCGTCTGCACGACCGACGACCCCGTCGACGACCTCCACGTCCACAAGTATCTCGCCGAGCACCCGTTCGGGACCAAAGTCGTCCCGGCCTGGAGGCCCGACAAGGCCATGGCCATCGAGAAGCCGGAAGTCTATAAATCATATATAGGTAAACTTTCCGAAGCGGCGGGCATCGAGATCCGCACCTTCACGGACCTTATGGACGCCCTGCAGAAAAGGCACGATTTCTTCGCATCCATGGGAGCGAAGCTCTCCGACCACGGCCTTGAGAACTTCTACGCCGCAGATTACACCCAGTCCGAGATTGATGCAATCTTCCGCAAAGTCCTGGACGGCAAAGCCCCGACGGCCGACGAACTCGAAAAGTTCCGCAGTGCGATGCTCTACGAGTTCGCCGTGATGGACCACGCTAGCGGCTGGGCCCAGCAGTTCCACATCGGAGCCATCAGGGACAACAATTCGAGAATGTTCAAGATTCTCGGCCCCGACACCGGTTACGACGCCATCCACGACCTCCCGACAGCCGCCGCCGGCCACCGTTTCCTCAACCGCCTGGCCTCCGAGGACAAGCTCACGAGGACTATCCTCTACAACCTCAACCCCAAGGACAACGAGGTCTTCGCCACGATGGCCTACACCTTCAACGACGGGACCTTCCCCGGCAAGATGCAGCTCGGCAGCGGCTGGTGGTTCCTCGATCAGGAAGACGGCATGCGCAAGCAGATGAACGCCCTCAGTGCCCTCGGCCTGCTGAGCCGCTTCGTCGGCATGCTTACCGACTCCCGCAGTTTCCTCAGCTACCCCCGCCACGAGTACTTCCGCAGGATTCTCTGCGACGTGCTCGGCGCCGACGTAGAGTCAGGCAGGCTCCCCCGCAGCGAGATGGCACAGCTCCACCAGATGGTCCGCGATATCTGTTACAACAACGCCGACCGCTACTTCGGCTTCTGAAAAGCCGTGATCCCGGTTTCGTGCCGTGGAGCATAACAGCCTGAATATCAGGCAATAAAAGAAAGTCTTTCCCCCGAAATACAGAGGGAAAGACTTTCAGTTTAAGGCTGATTGTCAGCTACTTACACTCCACGGTCGCAACGAGGTCGAACCAGGAGGAAGCATCGGCGATGTCGCCTTTCGACCAGCAGGAGCCGAAGAAGTAGCGGACGGGCTCTCCGGAAGCGATCTTCTTCAGGACAAGTGCATGGTCGAGGTCCTCGCGGATGGAAATCCCGTCCGCGCCGGGCATCACGACGGCGACGCCGAGAAGGCCGTCCTCAGGCTCGACGGTCTGGTCGGAAGCGCGCTCCCAGATGGCGTAGCGGTCGGAGCCGGAAAGGCTCTCGACAACCGTTTCCTGGGCGCCGTGAAGCTTGATACCCGCAGCAATCACGAGAGAATCCGCTCCGCTGAAGGTATAAGTGTCCTCGGCCTCGATGAAATAGGTGTCGGGAACGACGGTTATCTTCTTGTCGAGAGCGACGGATATGCCTCCGGCGGCATCCCAGGCGGGATAATGCAGCACGAAGACCACTCTGTCGGGCTTCTCCTCGAGCACCTCGTAGGAACGGTAGTTGGTCGCCGGGTAGGCCAGGGCCGAGTCGATGAGCGGCACGGAGGCACCGCCGCCGAGAGAGACCGCCACTTTGTAGCAGTCCTTTCCGCCGTGGTCCTTGTGGTAGTAGCCGGACTCCTCCTGCTCGTGGGCGTACCAGTCGTTGGCGACCAGCTTGCCGGGGAGCTTAACCCAGATATCGACTCCGGGCGAGGTCGGGTTACCCTCCAGCGCCTTGCCGTAGAAACGGCCGGCCACAAGATTGTTCTCGAACACGAAGTCGTCCGCCCTCTCGGGGACGAAGCGCGCCATCACCTTAGGCTCCGGCGCCTTGCACGCCAGCGCCAGGAGCGCGACGCAAAGGAGAATCAGATATTTTTTCATATCTAGCGGAGATCTGTGGTGGCGCAGCCGTCCATGTCGCCGTAGTCGTCGTTCTCGCCGCACATACCCCAGATGAAGGTATAGTTGCGGGTCGCACAGGCGGCGTGGATGCTCCACTGCGGGCTGATGACAGCCTGCTCGTTGTGCATCCAGATGTGCCTTGTCTCCTGAGGCTCGCCCATGAAGTGGCAGACGGCGGCGTCCGAAGGGAGCTCGAAGTAGAAATAGACTTCCATACGGCGGTCGTGGGTGTGGGCCGGCATCGTGTTCCAGGTGGAGCCCGGAGCGAGCTCGGTCATGCCCATCTGGAGCTGGCAGCAAGGAACGACTTCCTTGACGAGGAGGCGGTTGATCGTCCTCTCGTTGCTCTCCTCGAGGGACCCGAGGTGCATAACGACAGCATCCTTCTTCGAGACCTTCTTGATGCCGGTCTCCTTATGTGCCGTCGCGCTGTTGAAATAGAAATGGGCGGGAGCCTCGGGGGAATCGCTGCAGAAAGAGATGTGCCTGTTGCCACGTCCGACATAGAGGGCCTCTTTGGTGTCGAGGTGATAGACCTCCTCCCCTACTTTGACGCTGCCGGGACCGCCGACATTGATTATACCGACCTCGCGGCGCTGGGTGAAGAACTCCGCACGGAGGATCTCCGGCGGGAGAAGCACCAACTCTTCCTTGACGGGAACAGCCCCGCCCGCGACTATGCGGTCGAACATTGAATAAACCATATTGATCTCGTCCGGAACCATCACATTCTCAACGAGATACTCCCGGCGGATACGCTCGGTGTCGTAGTGCTTCGCATCGACGTTGCTCGACGCCTGACGAACTGTGCAGTTGATTTTTGCCATACGTTTGAACTTTAGATTTCTCGACTTCGCTCGAAATGCCAGGGCTACTGGGGTTGTTTGCCGATATATGCAAGGATACCGCCGTCGACGTAGAGGATGTGGCCGTTGACCGCATCGGAGGCGTGCGAGGCGAGGAAGACGGCGGGTCCGCCGAGCTCTGAAGGATCGAGCCAGCGACCTGCAGGGGTCTTGGCGCAGATGAAACTGTCGAAGGGGTGACGGCTGCCGTCGGGCTGACGCTCGCGGAGCGGAGCGGTCTGCGGAGTGGCGATGTAGCCGGGGCCGATGCCGTTGCACTGGATGTTGTACTCACCGTACTCGGAGCAGATGTTGCGGGTCAGCATCTTGAGGCCTCCCTTTGCGGCGGCGTAGGCCGAAACAGTCTCACGGCCGAGCTCACTCATCATCGAGCAGATGTTGATGATCTTGCCCTCGCGGCGCTCCATCATCTCGGGAAGCACGGCGCTGGAAACGATGAACGGAGCCACGAGGTCCACGTCGATAACCTGCTGGAAATCCCTGCGCTCCATCTCGTGCATAGGGATGCGCTTGATGATGCCGGCGTTGTTGACGAGGATGTCGATCTGGCCGACCTCAGCGTGGATTTTCTCCACGAGCGCCTTGACGGCGACCTCGTCGGTCACGTCGCAGACATAGCCCTTGACGTTCTCGATCCCGGCCTCCTTGTAGTTGGCGAGGCCCCTTTCGAGAGCGGCTTCGTTGATGTCATTGAAGATGATGTTCTTGATGCCGGCCGCGACGAACGCCTTGGCGATGTTGAAGCCGATTCCGTAGGAAGCGCCCGTGATCCAGGCGTTCTTTCCTTCAAGTGAAAAGGGGTTTGCCATATAAGATGTTTTTAGTTGGTTTCAGAATCTTTCAAATATACACATTTATTGTGATTATAGCAAACAAGAGATTTCTCGACTTCGCTCGAAATGACAATAAATGACTAAAAAGAAATGACAAGAAAAAACCGGTCTCGAAAAATCGGGACCGGTCTGAATCGATTCAGGGAGGGCTACTCGCTGAAATGGATGCGAAGGAAGCGGAGGCCGTTGCCTGTGGTAGAGATATAAACATCACCCGCATCAATAGAGAATTCGACATAATCAGGAGCCGTGGAGGCAAAACCACCTTCGACCTCCTGTGGGGTGCCCTCACCAACTTTAACGTAAACCTTACGGGTCATATCAGCCGTACCGCTGCCGTTGCTCACGAGCATTCTCAGCGTACCCGCCTTCGGTGCCGTGAACTTGAAGTAGCGGTCTAGATTGCCGGTGTCGGAGTTGAGTCCCTTGCCACCGAACTGGATATAGTAATAATCCACACTATCGATGGTAACCTTGTACCACTTCGAAGAAGTCTTTGAGTAGAACGTCAGTCCGTTGAACGTGGCCGCAGGGTCCATCGTGAAGTTGTCATTGGAGGTCGAATGCCACTCGGCAAGTTTTGCCTGCCAGTCAGCGTCGGAGAAGTTCCAGTCATATTCGATCGGTTCTTCTTCTTCGGGGGTATAGGTGTAGGTAAACTCGATCTTGAGGAAGCGGAGGCCGTTGCCTGTGGTAGAGATATAAACATCACCCGCGTCAACAGAGAATTCGACATAATCAGGAGCTGTCGAGGCGAAACCGCCGGCGACCTCCTGGGCGTCGCCATCACCAACTTTAACGTAAACCTTACGGGACATATCCGCCGTGCCGCTACCGTTGCTCACGAGCGCCTTCAGCGTACCGGCATAAGGAGCCGTAAACTTGAAGTAGCGGTCGAGGTTGCCGGTGTCGGAGTTAACTCCCTTGCCACCGAACTGGATATAGTAGTAGTCAACATTATCGATAGCAACCTTGTACCACTTTGAAGAAGTCTTTGAGTAGAACGTCAGTCCGTTGAACGTGGCCGCAGGGTCCATCGTGAAGTTGTCATTGGCGGTCGAATGCCACTCAGCAAGCTTTGCCTGCCAGTCTGCATCGGAGAAGTCCCAGGTGAGAGTCTCGGTGACAGGCCCGCTGCCGCCCTTGGGCTGGATGGCGATGGAAGCCTTACCGGCCTGAGACTCGGTGTAGTAGATATCATCCTCGGCGGGGACGGCCGTCACTGTGAAGTTGTAAAGACCGGCGCTGAGAGCGGCGATTGTCGCTCCGGGGACTGTGACGCTGAGTTCCGTCTGCTTGACAGGAGACTTCTTGTTGAAGGAGACCATGTAAGCAGCGGCGTTCGGGACCGCTTCCCAGGTGAAGACGACATCGGCCTCGTCACCTTCGGTCAGGGTCACGGGCTCAGCGACCGGCTGAGGGGCTGCAAGGACCTTGTTGCCGCCTTCGGAGTCGAGGCTCCATGCCAGCTGCTTAAGGGTTACTGCTGCGGTAGGATAGACGTAAACCGTGCCTTCTCCCTCAACCGCAGGGATGAGGATCTTCTGTACACCGGCACCGGCCGCGACCGCTGCGCCGCCCTTGACGGCAAAGCCGCTGTCGTCGTAGAGGGCTACGGTAACGCCGCTGCCGTTTCCGTCCACGACCTCGAGATCGACAGAACCGGGGGTATTGACCTTAAAGGAAACGTAGCCTGCTGTAGGAACACCTTTCTTAGTCTTTTCAGCCTCGGAAAGGAACTTGATAGCGCCGTCGGCGTTCATCGGAACAGCCTCGGTGCCGACGAGAAGGAGCTCGTCGCGGACGCGGGAGTTCTTGACATCGCCCGCAAAGAGCGTAGCGTCGGCGAAGTTCCAAACGTGGGCGCCCTCAAGGACGTTCTGCGTCAGGTCTTCCTCCTGCTCCTCGTAAGGGATCCACCACTTGGAGGCTCCTACCTTCTTGGAGATGAGATCCTGGTTGGAAAGCTGGAAGAAATTGCCCTTCGAGTTGAAGCACGGGTCGGCGTCGAGGACTGTGAATCCTGCGGTGGCCGCATCGACCTTGGCGAAGAAATCGTTACCCTGAGCATAAGCGTAGTTGCCGGAAGCTGTGAGGGTGGGGACTACAGTGTTGCCGTTGTTCTGGAACAACTGGCAATAGTCACCGGTTTCCTTGCCGCCATCCATCCAGAGGAAGAGGTTCTTCTTCAGGGACATATTGGTAGCTACGCGGATGGCGAAGATTCCCCTGTTGTTGCTGTCGTTCATAGTGCTGATGCTCTTTACGGTGTTGTTATCGAACACGAAATCGGTAATCTTGATATTCGCGTTGGCATCGATACGGAAGAACGTCCGCATACCGTCAAAGATCGTGTTGTTGACAAACTTGAGGGTGCCGAGATTGATGGACTTGCGAATGTCGAAACAGTCGCCGCCGCTGCCCGAGATATTGTCGATCTCGCAGGAGTCGAAGCAAAGCTCATTGATGGTCGCCACGGCGTCGTTGTTGCCGTCGGAAAGCAGACCACGGACGTAGGCGGTGATGCGGCAGTTGACGAACTTGATGTCACGGACAATGGGAGTCGTGCCGGCAAGCTGGTCGATGACGCGGTTGTAGGAAGGAGCTCCGTTGAACTCGACGCCTTCGAAATACAGGTCGCCCTCCGGGGCGTTCAGGTCGCTGTTGAGGCTGATTGCACCGCTGATCACAGGGCGCTTGCCGTCGGCGGAAAGTTCGCCGACCAGCTTGATGGCCGCCTTGGCGACGACTGTCTCCATCTTGTAGGGAGTATCGCTGTATTTGAGCAGGTAGTTGCCGCCGTCTGCGAACGCGGCCTTGAGAGCCTCGGCCGTGGTAATCACGGTGAGTCCCTCGGGATCTGCCATAGTCCAGGCGTCGACACCGCCGCAGGAAGCGCTCGACAGGAAGAGAACGACCTGATACTCCGTGGAGGCCGTAAGCCCTTCGACAGTGGCCTCGCCGGCCGCGATGTCGGCTTCAGTGAGCTCATAGGTAACGGCGTCGCCGCCATTGACGGGTGTGCAGGTGATGTGGGTCACTTTTTCGGAGTCGGAAAATTCCTTCGACCATTTCATAGTCACGGAAGTGGCCGTGCGGCCTGTGATCTCCGGGAAGAGATTGCTCGCGACCGCGAAGGTCTTGAAGGAGCCGTCGAAGACAGCCCAGGCGGAGGCATCCCTCTTGGAGGAAATGGCCCTGACCTTGAACCAGCACTGCTGGTCGGCGGAAAGGGTCGTGACGAACGGGACCTCGGATGCGGGGATTTCCTCATTGAGGATCTCGGTGGTCATCTCCTCGTCGGAATAGACAACAAGGTTGTAGTTTTCAGCATCCTTGCCGACATTCCAGTCGAAGGTCACATCGACACCGTTCTCCATGCTGACCCTGACCCCGAGATCCGTCGGAGTAAGGCAGCGGCTGAGATCCATTTCGGTGATCTCCTCGAATTCGCGGTTGCAGGAAGCGAGCACGAAAGCGAGCGCCGCAAGGAAAACTGTTTTAAATATGTAATTGAATTTCATAGCAACTCGGTATTAAATGCTCGTGTACTCGTAGTCGTTCTTGATGTAGCCCTGGCTGTTGGACATGGTGTCGTTGAAGATGGGCCAGAACATGTGGTACGGAAGGACGTCGATGTCGCAGTTGAAGAGACCGTGATCGAGCAGGTCGTCATAGAGACCGGTATCCTTGCCCTGGCTATCCACCACTTTGTTGAAGTAGCCGGACTTCTTCTCCCAGGCGCCGGTAGGCTTCTGGTTCTCACCGCTGAAGCCCCAGATGGATATCTCGGTGCCGTTGACCTGGTAATAGACGTCTCCATCGATTCCGTTGACTCCGGCATACTTGCCTGCGAGGTCGCGGAGATCGTACAGATCGTCAACCGTCTGCTGCATCTTCTCTTCAAGGAGATTCCAGCGGATGAGGTCGAATTTGCGGGTCATTTCGCCGCAGAACTCGAACGCGCGCTCATCGACGATGGCCTCGAACATCTCTTCCTTGCCTGCGATGGCGTTGACATAGGCCTCGGCCTCTTCTTCGTGGCCCTTGAAGGCGCGGGTGCGCACCTCAAGCAGGTAATCCTTGGCTTCCTGGAGTTCGCCGATTTCGTTGGCCATCTCGGCCGCCATAAGAAGAACGTCGGCATAGCGGAGCACGACCGGCTTCACGCCGTCGTCGTTGCCTCCCGTGTAGGGAGCGGTGTTCATCCAGTCGAAACGGTATTTTCCGAAATACCACTTCTGGATGCCGGAGAGCTCGGGTTCGTCGTCTGAATTCCACCTCCAGTTGACGCAGGTGATGTCGCGGCGGGTGTCGTGCGGGTCATAGTTGAACCACATCGTGGGCACCGGGCCGGCATCGCCGCCACGGGTCACGGTAGAACCGCCGGCGAAGGAGGAACCTTCGCTGCGGACTGCGAACGTGAAGTTCCAGCGGCCGCGGCCTGCGGAGAACGGAATCACGTAGAGAGACTCGTTGGCGGGACCGGCAACCATATTGTTGAGGTTGCTCTGGTTCTTCCAGAGGGTCTCGAAGTCCTCGAGGGAAGCGGTGTGCGACTCGATGGCGTCGCGGAGATAAGCGAGAGCCTTAGGATAGAGCACCGACTTCTGGAGGTCCGGATCGTTGGAAAGACGCACGGTACCGGGATCGCCGGTGCCGACTTTGCCGTCTTCCGGACGGATGGCGTAACCGGAAGCCATAAGGGCTATCCTGGCGTAGAGACCGGCGGCGAAAGTCTTGTTGACGCGGTCGGTCCTGGAGGTCTTGGCGTTCGCTCCCGGATAAGGGAGGTTAGGAATGGCCTCCTCAAGGTCGGCGAGGATCTGCTTGTAGATCACGTCGCGGCTGGCCTTGGCGACATAGATGGTCTCGCTGGTGATGGGCTGGAACCTTGCCGGCACGTCTCCCCAGGCCCTGGTCAGGTCGTAGTAGAGAAGGGCCCTGAGGGTGAGAGCCTCGGCGAGAAGGTAAGCCATGTCGGAGTTGTGCTCCGGATCGCCGTACTGACGGATGCCTTCGATTGCGAGGTTAGCCCTCTCGACACCCATATAGAGCATCGGGAAAGGTCCGTTGGAGAGGTTCAGCTGCTGGTTGTTAGGAAGGAGGGTATAACCGGCTATCTGGAATTTCTCGTCGGTGGCCTTGTAGGTGTTGTACCACTCGATATCGCTGTTGAGGCCGATCCAGGGAAGGTAACGTCCCCTGTAGCTGTTGGTCTCGGCGAAAACCTCGGTGATGCCGAAGATAACGCCCTCGGCGAGGTCGGGGTTGGAATAGACCGTGGAGGCGTCGAAGGCCGACTGGGACTTCGACTCGAGGGCCTTGTCGCAGGAGACGGTGAGGACCGCTGCAGCGGCCATTGCCATAAGTATAACTATCTTTTTCATATTTCCTGCTCTTATTTACGTTTGCCGAAAACGAGGTTGACACCTGCCACGAAGCCGATGGACTTCGGATAGGCGGAGTAGTCGACTCCGGGGGTAAGAGGAGTCGCCCTTCGGGTATCGACCTCAGGATCGTAACCGGAGTACTTGGTCAGGCAGAAGAGGTTCGTGCCGGTGACATAGAAGCGCACCTTCGTGAGCCATGCCTTCTCGATGATGTTCGAAGGAAGGCTGTAGCCGAGGGTCACGCTCTGCAGGCGCAGGAACGAAGCGTCCTCGACAGCCCAGTCGGAGAAGACCGCGTTGCCGATGGCGGGAGACCACATCGTGGTCCCTGCGTTCATCGCCTTAAGGGTCTCGGGATCGTTGACCATCTCGCCGGTCGTCCAGTCGATGTTGGTCCAGCGCTTGTTCACGTCCATAGTGTTCAGGAGGTTACGGTTGTAGAACTTCCTGGAGGATGCGAACTCGATCTTGTTGGCGTTATAGACCTGGTTGCCGATCATGAAGTTGAAGTTGGCGCTGAGGTCGAAGCCCTTGACATAGAGGCTGAAGTTGAAACCGCCGGTGAAATCCGGAAGGGCGTTGCCGATGACCTTGCGGTCGGCGACGGTGACCTTGTTGTCGGCGGAGCCGTCGATGTTCTTGAGCTTCATCGCACCGGGACGCAGGTACTGCGCGCCGATGATGCCGGAGCAGTCGGCGACGCCTTCCTTGAGGGTCCACTTGGCGCCGTCCCAGTCGAAGTCGTCGACCTCGTAGCGGCCGTCGCTGACGTAGCCGTACATATTGCCGAGGGGCTGGCCGACCTGGACGATGTAGTCGTTGCCGATTTCGGTCGAGGCCCAGTAGGACTCGACGGAGCGGCCGGTGATGGACTCAAGGCCGCCAAGGTCGGTGACCTTGTTGCGGTTGAAGGCGATGTTGGCGCCGATGTTGAACGAGACGTCCTTCTTCTGGACGACGGGGGCGTTGAGCGTGAGCTCGATACCGCGGTTGCGGGTCGAACCGACATTCTGGTACTGGCTGTCGTAGCCGGAGCCCGTCGTCGGGAAGTTGATGAGGAGGTTCTTGGTGTCGTTCTGGTAGAGTTCGATGCTACCGGAGAGCCTGCCGCCGAAGAAGCTGAAGTCGAGACCTATATTATGAGTATAGGTGGTCTCCCAGGTGAGGTCGGGGTTGTTCATGATCTTGCCCGCCGACCAGTAGGAACCGGCCTGGGAAATCCAGGAGTTGGCGGTCGCGGAGTACTCCTTGACGATCTGGCCTGCGGGGATGTTGTTGTTGCCCGCGGTACCGAAGCTGTAGCGCAGTTTGAGCTGGTCGAGCCACTTCTCGGAGCCTTCCATGAAAGGCTCGTTGGAGATTGTCCAGGAAGCCGCGGCCGAGGGGAAGAAGCCCCAGCGGTTGCCGGCGGCGAACTTGGACGAACCGTCGGCGCGGAACGTTGCGCCGATGGAGTAGCGGTGCTTGTAGTCGTAGTTGACCCTGCCGAAGAAGGAGAGCAGCTTGTCGTTCGGGTTGTAGTAGTTCTGCGTCGTGGAGTGCTGGCCGGAGGATGTGAAATCCCAGGCCATCTGAGCGTCGTAGAACACGGGGAAACCGTCGACCATCATAGTGATGAGGTTGCTCTTGGTGAAGGTGAATTCCTCACCGACGAGGACGTTGAGGTTATGGTCTCCGGAAGAGGAGATGAGCGGCGAGAAATCGTAGCTGAGGGTGTTGCCGTTGCGATATCTCGTGCGGAAGGCCTCCTTGTGCTGGTTTGCCGGCATGTCGCGGAGGTTGATGTTCTCGTCCTTGTAGGCGCTCTGGTTGGAGTAGTAGGTCGTCGTGCCGTAGAAGCGGTCGTCGCTCTGGCGCCATGACTCGAGACCGCCCTCGATCTTGAGCTTGAGGCCCTTCACGATCTCCCAGTTGAACGCGGCGTTGGCGTTCCAGCTGGTACGGAGCCTCTGGGAGTCGTTGTCATAGACAGCGCGGAGAGGAGGGGTATTGTCGCCGTAGGTGAGCTCTTCCTCCTCGCCCTGGATCGTCGAGCTGACGGGGATGGGCGCGTACTGGATGGCGTGCTTGAGACGACCGTTGCCGGCGGTGGAGCCGGAGTCGTTGATCGAGTTGGCGCCGCTGCCGCGCACCTTGGTGCGGGCGTAACGGACGTTGAGGTCGATGCTGGTCGTCTTGGAGGTCTTGAAACCGGCCTTGAGGCTGAGGTTGTCACGGTTGTAGTTGGAACCCGCCATGATGGCCTTGTCGCCCATGTGGGCGTAGCCGACCGTCCAGTTGTACCACTCGCCGCTGCCCGAAACGGAAGCGTCGGCGCTGTAGGTGTGGCCTGTGTTGCCGAAGACGGCGTCAACCCAGTCGTTGGTCGGAAGGCCCTTGTAGAGGTCGATGTCGGAGAATTCTCCGAAATACGGGACGTAGTCGTTGGAGACCCTCTCGCGGATCGAGGCGAGCTCGTACTGGAACTTGACGAAGTTGTCGGAGTCCATGGGGACGAGGGCCTTGCGGTTGGCCATCCACTTGGCGCCGTAGTAGGCGTTGACCTTGACGGAGACTTTCTGGCCCTTGTCGGCGCCCTTGGTCGTCACGATGACGACGCCGTTGGCACCTCTGGAACCGTAGATTGCGGTCGAGAAAGCGTCCTTAAGGACGTCGATGGACTGGATCTCAGAGGAAGCGATGTCGTTGATCGACTCCACGGGGAAGCCGTCCACGATGTAGAGAGGGCTGCTGTCCTGGGTGATGGAACCGCCGCCACGGACGCGGACCTTGATGTCGGCGTCCGGGTCGCCTTCGGTGGTGACCACGGAGACACCGGCCATCTTACCGGTCAGTGCCTGGCTGACTGTCGTCACAGGCTGCTCCACGAGCTTGTCGGAACCGACGGATGAGACGGAGCCGAGGAGGTCGCGGCGCTTGACCGTCGCATAACCGACGACGACGACTTCATCCAGGAAAGTGGTGTCCTCGCCGAGGACCACGTTGATTTCCGTCTGCCCGGCGATGGGAACGACCTGCTCGGCCATTCCGATGCACGAGAAGACAAGGTTCGTTGCACCTTCGGGAACGGTGAGGGTGTAATCACCGTCGAGACCGGTGATAGTACCTGTCGTCGTGCCCTCGACCATGACGCCGCCTCCGATGATGGGTTCACCGTTGGTATCCGTCACGACGCCCTTGATGGTCGTCTGCGCGAGGGCCGTGAGGCCGAGACCGAAGGAAAGCAACAGAAGAAGGAATTTCCTTGTTGAGCTTTTCATTTGATCAGTTATTATTAATAATAGTATTGTTGCCAAATTATATGGTCGCGCCAAATATATGAATAATTTTTTAATTTCCGTGCACGGGCACGGAAATTTTTTACAAGGTATTGAAATCGCCCGCGGCGTTGCCTCCGGCGACTATCTCTTTCACGAGATAATGCATATACATCTCGACATTGGTGTAACGCCCTTTTATATCAAGGGTCTTGGAGTTGCCGTCGGAAGCGGAAGTCTTCTTCAGAGAGTACTTGTCCTCGAACCAGTCGGGCATACCGTCGCCGTCGGAATCGCGGTTGTGGTCTCTCTCTGCAGGAGTCGCTGAGTAATTCGGCCATCCACCTACGTCCGTCTGGGTGTCGATGAGTCCCTTGTCCGAACGGTTGGAGTCTGAAGGAATCTTGTCGGTATTGGAACCGTTGTAAGTGTAGCTGCCATCCCTGGTCTCGCGGCAGACCCTCTCGTCGACCGCATCGCGGACAAAGCTCGCGCCGGCGTAGTCAAGCACGGCTTCGAAGGCTCCGGAAGCCGTGTGGATGCTTATGCCGCTGCCGGTAGGAAAAACAGTTTCACTCTTTATACCGCTGACACTGCCTGCATCAATATATACCCCTGTCGGGGAACCCTCCCTGGCCGTCCAGTTATTGTTAGTGACAGACTCCTGGCCGTAAAGGATATTGTCGGCCAGGAAGAAATGGCCGGGGATGATAGTTCCGCCGCAGTTGGAGCAGCTGGTCGTAGGCTGGATGAGCCAGATATGGTTCGACGGGGTCCTCGGACCGGGCTTGTAGTAGTTGCCGAGGAAATTGTACTTGCGGTAAGCAGAACCGTTATTCGATGAGCTCTCACCTCCGTAGCAGGAGTTGCCGTCCCAGTTATAGACGACGTTGTTGACAATGGAGACGGGCCCTTTCTGGGTCGAGACGTAGTCGTGGTCCAGACGGGGGTTGCGGCTGTCATGGTGGGCGAGAAGATTGTGGTGGTAGGTCGCGTTGTTGCCGCCCCAGATGCCGCCGTAGCCGTGGGCGCCCTTGTCGTGGACGGAGTTGCGGAGGCTCTCGGAGACTATGTTCCACTGGAAGGTGAAATCCTTCATTCCGTAGAAGGACGCACACTCGTCGGTGCTCCAGCTGACCGAGCAGTGGTCTATTACAATGCCCGAATAGGAATCGTCGGTGTGATTCATAATCTGCAGCGCGTCGTCCTCGGTCTTCTTCTCGTCACCCATACGGAAACGCATGAAGCGGACGACGACATTGTTCGCGGCAATGGCGAAAGTGTAATTCTTGATGCAGATTCCCGCTCCGGGGGCCGTCTGGCCTGCAATCGTGCAGTTGTCCTTCGTCACGGTCAGCTTGCTGTTGAGGGCTATGATGCCGGCGACGTCGAAGACGATGATCCTCGGATAATCCTGCGTGCAGGCCCAGCGGAGCGAGCCTTCACGGTTGTTGTCCTCAAGAGTCGTCACGTGGAGGATTCTGCCGCCGCGGCCGCCGGTTGCAAGCATTCCGCCGCCCTCGGCTCCGGGGAAGGCATAGGCCTGCGTGTCGGAGTCTCCCCCGTCTTCAATCATGAATTCGGCATAGACTTCCTCGGAGACAGGATCGTCCGGGTCGTCGGGGCCCGGATCGTCGCCCGAACCCTTGGTCGAAGCCTCGAGAGGCTCGCTCCATGCGGACTCCCCTCCCTCCCAGGCGCTGCGCACGCTGAAATGGTAGGCTGTCCCGGCAGCAAGTCCGGTTACTCTCACATTGGTCGTGGTGCAGTCGCCGGTCTTCACTTCGGAACCGTCCTTGAGGAGCTTCCAGTCGTAGCGGGAAGCACCGCTGACGCCGTCCCATTTGAACCAGAGCCAGGTCTCGCCGGTGGAATTGACGCTCACTCCGGACGGGGTGCCGGGGATACTACCGCCTCCCGGGGTCTCCTGACCGCCCTTTTTGTCGCACGCGGCGACAAGCGCGGCGACAAGGGCCGCAGCCGCAAACAGTTTCATATTCATAACTTTTCGTATTCAAGTGACGCCCAGATGAAAGGGCCGACGCCCTTGGGGTCGTTGTCGATGATTTTTTCTCCTATATAATATTCAAAGGTGCCGCTGCGGTTCTCCTTGCCGCCGAGACCGGCGACTGCGCAGCAGCGGGTAAGGCTCACGGTCCCGTCGTCATTATGGACCAGGAATGCCCTGACAAGTTTTTCATAGAGTCCACGGGGGTCTATGCCGGTCCCCTCCGGGAGCCAGCCGCGAGCCGCGGAGGCAAGGTATGCATAGGTAAACATCGCACTGCAGGTGGACTCGATGTAGTTGCCTTCCCTCTCCGGGGAGTCGAGCACCTGGTACCACATGCCGCTCTCAGGGTCGGCATACTTCGGAAGGGTGACAAGGATACGGCCGAGGATGTCGAGAAGCGCCTCCCTTTCCGGATGATCCTCCGGGAACACCTTCAGCACATCGACAAGGGCCATCACATACCAGCCGAGGGCACGGCCCCAGGCGTGGGCCGACTGCCCCGTCTCAGGGTCCGCCCAGAACATCTTGCGCGAGGCGTCGAAGGCGTGACGGTGAAGGCCGGTCACGGGGTCGAAAGTCCCGCCTGCCGCCCCCTTGAACTGGGCGGCGATGTCGTCGAAAAGCTCGCTTCTGCTCGTCTCGGCGGCATATTCCGCATAGAAGGGTTCGCCCATATAGAGGCCGTCGAGCCAGACCTGGTCCGGATAGACCGCCTTGTGCCAGAAGAGGCCGCTCTCCGTCCGCGGCTGCTCCTGCAGCTGGGAGAAGATGTTCTCAACGGCCCTGTCGTATTTCTCCTTAGGACAGTGCTTCCTGAGGTGAAGGAGGGTGCGGGCCGGGCAGATGTGGTCGATGTTGAATTTTTCTTTTTTATAGCCGCCGAGGACGGTCCCGTCCTCCGCGATGATATGGTCGTACCAGCGATCGACGTACGAAAGAATGGCGGTGTCGCCATAGGCTTCGTACACGTCGAGAAGCGACAGGAGCTCGAGACCGGGGGTGTAGTTCCACTTGAGGGTCCCCTGAAGGCCGTCGAGCCACTCCGGCTCCGGAGCGCGGAGCATTTCGCTCTCCGCCATACTTACGGAAAGCCTCTCGGGGGCACGGCAGCCGGCGAGAAGCACGAGGGAGAATATGAGAATACGTTTCACTTTATCTGTTGTCAAATGGATTCCATTTTATGCCGTCCTGAGGCTGGAACATAACTTTTTCAAAGGAGTACTCCGCAGCCTTCTTAGCGCTGAGCTGATACGACCACTTCACGCGCTCCTTCTTCGAAGCTGCGCCGGGGCCCCTGGATCCGTACTCCGCGTAATAGGAATTCTTCTTAGTGTCGGGCTTCCCCGGCTTCTCCCAGTCGTGCCATCCCTCCTTGAGGATATGGCTTCCGAGTTCGCAGTCTATGAACACGGTCCTGGCATAGGCGCCCCACGGGCGGCCGAGGTAGCACTTGTCGATGCCCGGGGCGGCCGTCAGCGTGCAGTTTTTGAACACGTAGCCGTATTTCTGACCCTGAAGGGTCGAAGCGGCGGTCACGTAGCTGTTTTTCTTCGAATGGATCGTGCATCCTTCGAAATAGGCAATGGAGGGGCCGAAAATAAAGTCCGTAGTCCCCTCTATGTAGCAGTCGAGGAAATAGTTGCGCTTGATCCCGCCGTCCTTGCCGTAGCGGCCGTAGGTATAGACGGTGTCCTGGTTGCCGATGAGGCGGCAGCGGTGGAAGAAGAGGAAATCGCCGTCGGTGAACAGCGCCACGGCCTGGGCTATTTCCTTGCCCTCGCCGGCGCTGTTCTCAATCGTGAGATCCTCGAAAGTGACATACGAAGAGTGGACGTAGAGGGTCGCGCTGCCGGAAGTCCCGACAGGGAAATCACGGCCCGGCCACAGCGCCTTGGCATATTTGCCATAGGTGATGACCGTCTTTTCAGCACCTTCGCCGACGAGTTTGAGGCGGAACTTGTTGTGGGGGATCGTCACCATCTCCTCATAGACGCCTTCGCGTATGAGGATGGTGGTAACCTCCTTGTGGCTGTAGTCGGGAGCCGCGTTTATGGCCTCCTGCACGCTCCTGTAGTCGCCGAAACCGCCTCCGGAGACGATGATGTCGTAGTGGACGAGGTGAGCGCCGAGTTCGGGAAGGCGGACCTTGATGCTGTCGGCGATGATCTCCGTCACCTTGCGGGCGCCGGAAGCGACCGTGTGAGTGTTGTCGTCCTTGCCGGTGGAAATCATGAAATACTGCCTCGAAGCCTCGTCGCCAAGGCCCTCGAGCCAGTCGAGGGTGGCCTTTGTAATGTCTATGACGGGGACTCCGAACTCGGAAGCGACCTGCTTCATAGCGTCAGGATAGTCTCCGTGGCAACCGCGGTCGAGCCCCACAGCCTTGAACCAGCGGCGGGCGACAGGCGTAAGAAGCACAGGGTGCGCTCCCGCTTCCAGCGCGGTGCGCACGAAGAGTCTCAGGTTATCCTGATATGCCCCGTAAGGAGCGGCGTAGCGCTTGGGATCGGATTCCTTGGAGTCGTTGTGGCCGAACTGGATGATCACATAGTCACCGGGGGCGAGAGCCGCCTTGACCTTGTCCCAGAGGCCGTCGTCGATGAAACTCTTTGTCGAACGGCCGTTCTGGGCGTAATTGACGACCTTGACCCCGTCATCTACGAAACCGGGGAACATCATCCCCCATCCCCTCTCGGGATTTGCGCCACCCTTGATGTCCTTGTCGGCCATCGTGGAGTCGCCCATAAGGTGGACGGTAAAAGAACTGGCGGAGAGGACGATACCCGCCATCAGTGCTGTAAAAAGAAGCCTTTTCATATTTTCTCCCCGTTTACGAAGACATCCTCGAAAGTGACGCCCTCGGCGTAATGTACCTCGACGCCCTTGCCGGCCGTAAAGACGCTGCTGCTGAAATCAAGATTCCGGACCGGAAGCTCCGGCAGACCGTTGATGAACACGGCCTGCTTCGCACCGGCGCAGATTATATCGGAGAAGTGGCAGTCACGGAACTCCGGGGTCGTCTCATCCACCTCGACAAGGGGCTCGATGACGCCGTCTGCGAGCTCCGTCGCCGCCACTCCGGCATAATAAAGATTGAATATAACGCCGTAGGTGACTATATCTTTCATGTAAATGTGGTCGCACCAGATGTCCTTCACGAGGCCGCCGCGACCGCGGGTCGACTTGAAACGGAGGCCCACGTCAGTCCCGATGAAACGGCACCCGGTCACGTGGATGTTCTCCACGCCGCCGGACATTTCGCTGCCGACGACAAAGCCGCCGTGGCCGTGATAGACGGTACAGTCGGAGATTACGAGGTCGCGACACTTACGTGCGTGACGCCTTCCGTCTTCGTCCTTGCCGGATTTGATGCAGATGGCGTCGTCGCCGACGTCGAAGGAGGAGCCGGTGAGGACTACTCTCTCGCAGGCTTCGATGTCGATTCCGTCGCCGTTGGTGGAATAATGTGGATTGCGAACGGTGATGCCTTCAATGACAACATCCTTGCACCAGAGAGGGTGGAGGTTCCAGCAGGGGCTGTTCTGGAAGGTGCAGCCACTAAGGAGCACCCTTTCACACTCGCGGAAACTAAGAAGCACGGGACGCAGGAAGGTCTTGATCTCGTTCTCGTCGAGGGACGGGTCGGGATAATTGAGGCTGCCGGCGGTCGCCCTGGCCTTTGCATAGCCTTCGTCGGGATACCACACCTTGCCGTCCTCAGAGAGGACACCGCCGCGGGCGAGGACCGTCTTCCAGGTGTCATCGCCGACCTTGCGGCGCTTGACTTCCCTCCAGTACTCCCCGCTCCCGTCGAAAACTCCGCTCCCAGTTATGGCTATGTCATGCGCACCCGTAGCGTTAAGGGGCGAAAGGCAGCGCCTGACATCCAGGCCTTCGAAATTGGTGTCGATTATGGGATAGAGGTCCTGGTCCGGATCGAAGACGACGACAGCGTCGCGGTCCAGATGGATCCCGATGCAGCTTTTAAGCTCTATGGGGCCTGTCCTCCAGATCCCGGCGGGGACTTCGAGAGTGCCGCCTCCCTTGCCGGAAAGCTCCTCGATCGCAGAAGCGAACGCCTCCGTGCACAGGCTGCGCCCGTCGCCCACGGCACCGAAATCGGTGAGGAGGACAGTCCGTGATGGAATCCTGGGGAGCGCCGGAGCCTGCATTTCAAAAGGCTGGGCTGCCGCGAGGGCTTTGAGGTCAGATTCAGTAAGGGAACCGTCCGCACCGCTGCGACAGCATCCGGATAGGGCCAGGAGTGCTGCGAGGGCGGGAAAAAGTCTTCGTAGTGTCATCTCTCGTGTGGTATTGATTTGCAAAGATAATAATTTTCCGTTACCGTGCACGGAAATTATAAAAAAAAAGAGCCGAACCTTTAGGTTCAACTCTTTTTTACAAGATTCAGCCGCGTCTAGAAGACGTAGGCAAGCCCCGCGTGGAAGGAATGGAGGTGATAGCTGCTGCCGGGGGTGAGCTGCACGAAATCCTTGGTGTAGCGGTTGAGGGCGCCGAATTCCCAGCCGGCGTTGAACAGGAGGTGCTCCCAGCTGTAGCCGATGCCAAGGCCGACCTTGAGGTCGAAACGGGAAAGGATGCCTACATCTTTCTTGTACCAGTCGATAAGGACGTCGTCCGTACCGGGGTTGTCACCCATCCACTTCTGCTTGAAGTTGATGCCGACACTGAACGCAGGGCCTGCATAGGCGAAGAACAGTCCGGGACCGGCGTTGAAGGAATAGGTGAGGTGGACGGGGATGTCGACCGAGGTGTGACGGGTGAAGATTTTGTCTTCGATGTCGCCGGCGAAGGAGAAATACGCACCGGGAGCGATGCCGAATCCGTCGTCGCCGGTCAGGCAGAAGTTGTAGGAAGCTCCCACGTAGGCACCGTGCATATCATAGTGCTCGGTCTTGGAATCCTTCGTGTCCTTGAAGTCGTGGAGCTCACCATGGTAGCCGAAACCGATGTTCAACTGGGCAAACGCGCTCACCGCAAAAAGGCAGGCGGCGACGCTAAGGATAATCTTTTTCATAATCAACTATTTACGATAAAAAAGGCCCGGTTGCCCGGGCCAGAAGGTTTTAGAACACATACGCCACTCCGAAATGCCAGGAGTGAATGTGGATGCTGTTCTTGACATTCTTGTCGCGATACTCGCCGCGGATCTGGTTGAGGAGCCCGAAGTCCCAGCCGAAGTTGGCGGCAAGGTGCTCCCACTTGTAACCTACACCGAGGCCGAACTTGCAGTCGAAACGATGCATCTGGCTCTTGACACCGTCAACCGGTTTGTAGAGATTGGCTGTCGCCTTTTCCCACTCTTCAGAAATCTCATCATAGTACTTGCCTGTCGACTTGAAAGAGAGACCGACGTTGAAGGCGGGACCTGCATAACCGAAGATGGCACCGGGGCCGAGATCGTGGGAGTAGGTCACGTGGACGGGGACCTCGAGGGAGAGACGGCGGGTGAAGGTATCAGTGTACCTGTCCTTGTCAATTTCACCTGCGAAGTTGAAATAGACACCGGGGGCGAGGCCGATACCGATTTCGCTGACGGCGATGTTGTAGGAAGCGCCGGCATAGAATCCGTGCATATCACCGGAGGTCTTGTGCTTCAGGTTGCCTTCATTCCACCTGGTGGTCATAAGCTCACCATAGTAGCCTGCACCGACGTGAAGCTGTGCGAAGGATGCGGTCGCACCCGCGAGCAGCATAGCTGCAATGATCAGAAACTTTTTCATTTTTATTGTTTTAATTGTTCGTTTCCTTTTTTGGACGCGCAAATTTACAAAAAAAACCTAAAAAGTGTACCCTTACTTCTCGGGGACGTTCTCCAGAACGGCCTTGAGGTACTCATAGACGTTGCCTACGCTCTCGATCCTGACCCTCTCGTCCGGAGAGTGGGGGTGGACGATGTCCGGGCCGATGGAGACCATCTCCCAGGCGGGATATTTGGCACCCATGATGGCGCACTCGAGCCCTCCGTGGGTCGCGGTGATCTTCATAGGCTTGCCGGTGACCTTCTGCCACTGGTCAAGCATGATCTTGTTCATCGGAGTGTCGAGCTTGGGGGTCCAGCCGGAGTAGCCGCCGGCGAAGGATATCTCCGCTCCCGCGAGCTCGAACAGGCACCTCATCCTCTCGGCAAGGTATGCCTTGGAGGAATCCACGGCACTGCGCATGAGGGAATGGATAGTGAGGTGCCCCTTTTCGGTCCTGACGATGGCCATGTTGGTGGAAGTCTCGGTCAGGCCTTCCATGCTGCGGCTCATGCGGATGACGCCTGCGGGGCAGGCCAGCATCGCCTTGACGGCGCGGAGCATGACGCTTTCCTGGATGTATTTGGAAGCGGGGTGGGCCTGCTTCTCGAATACGAGTTCGGCAGAGGGGTCGCTCTCGCAGTACTCGGCCTTGATCTCAGCGAAAATCTTCTCCACGATGGTCTTTACTTTGCGCACTTCGCCGAGAGGGATGACGATCTCTGCCGTAGCCTCGAAGGGAATGGCGTTGCGGAGGGATCCGCCGGTGAAATCGGCCACCCTGACGCCGTGCTTTTCAATAAGAGGAAGGAGGATACGGGCGACAGCCTTGTTCGCGTTAGCCCTGTAAAGGGAGATGTCCATGCCGGAATGGCCTCCCTGGAGGCCCTTGACGGTGATCTTGTAGCCGACGAATCCTTCAGGAGTACGGAAGGAACGGTAACGGAAATCCGCCGTGGCGTCCAGGCCGCCGGCGCAGCCGACGCAGAGTTCGCCCTCTTCTTCGGAGTCCACATTGATGAGGATGTCTCCCTTGAGGACGCCGGGACGGAGCTCGTTGGCTCCGGTCATGCCGGTCTCCTCGTCGTAGGTGCAGAGCACCTCGATGGGGCCGTGCTTTGCCGTCGGGTCCTCAAGGATGGAGAGGGCGAGGGCGACGCCGATGCCGTTGTCGGCGCCGAGGGTCGTGCCTTCAGCGGCGACCCAGCCGTCGACGATCTTCGTCTTGATGGGGTCCGTGAGGAAATCGTGGACGGTGTCGGCAGTCTTCTGAGGGACCATGTCCATGTGGCCCTGGAGGATGACGCCGCGGCGCTTTTCGAAGCCGGGCGTGGCGCCCTTGCGGATTATGATGTTGCCCGTCTCGTCGCGGAGGGTCTCCAGGCCGTGGGAGACGCCCCAGTTGTAGAGGTATTCCTGTACTTTGCCTTCGTGCTTTGAAGGGCGGGGAATCTGTGTCAGGCCGTAGAAATTGCCCCAGACGAGTTTCGGTTCAAGATCTTTGATTGTCATGGTGTTTAGTTTTATGTGATTGGATATTTATTTGACGCTTACGGGCATTACCGCCTCGACGCCCATCTGATAGACGGGGACGCGCGCCGAGATGAGCTGCTGCTTGCCGTCGGTGAGGGAGACCTTGCAGACGGCGGGGATGCGATAGTGGACGGGGAGGAGCTTGGAGGAGGGCTTGAACTGCTCTCCGAGAGCGGCCGCGGGGGCGGATTCAGGCGCCACCTCAAGGTAATACGGAGCCCCTTCAAAGCTGTCTCCGTCGGTCAGGCCGCCGTCGGGCGAGACGCGGAAAGCGACGTACATCCTCGCAGCGTCCGACTTTTCCGGGACGACGTCGAAGACACGGGAGAAGCACTCCTTCTCGGAGTAGCCGATAAACATCGTGAGGTACTCCTTCTCGATGCGGGTCAGCTCGGCTATCGCGGCGCCGAGGGCTTCGCCGCTGTAGGTCGCGTCGGTGTCGCCGATGGTTATCTTGAGGCGCTCCTCGCGGACCGACAGGATGATGTCGGCGGCCTCGGCGGCCTTTTTCTCGAGGGACTTCTCGACCACGACGTCCTGGCTTACGGCGACTCTGGTGAAGGAAGTGTCGGTGGAGACGTTCTTGTAGAGGGTCTTGGTCTCGGTGGAGATGCCGCTGGTGAGGGCCTTGCCGGTGAAATCGGCCTTCGGGACAGCCCTGTAGCGCCACTCAAGGGGTGCGGAGGGCTCTCTGTCGCCGACGCTCACGAGGCCTTCGGCCGAAAGCGCAAGGACCTTGTCCAGCACGGGGGCCGAGGCGATCTTGTACCGGGCGGACAGGTCCGCCTCGACGGAGGGCTTTATCTCGACGGAAAGCACGCGGACCCGGGTCCGGTCGCTTTCTTCAGCCTCGATTCCGAGATATTTTTTGGCGTAACGGGCATACGGCCCGGCGAAAAAGACTTCGCGTTCAGCCGTCACATCAAGCGACAGAACTGTCTTCGGCAGGCTGTAGGCCACCGCGGCTGAAGCCTGCTCCCCTTCTGTCGAAGCCGCGGCGGAAAAAGCGGCCGCGAGCGCGAAGAGGATAATTGCAAACGATTTTTTCATAACTACAAATATATCCTTTTTTCCGCAAAAGGCAATAGTTCTTTTTTTTTTCATAAGGAGTGAATATCTTTGTACAAAATAGCGTGTGCATGAAAAAAATAATCAGAAACATATTGAGAGGCTGCTCACTTACGGCGGCGCTCTTTGTTTTCGAAGCGTGCTACGGCACTCCTCCGGTAAGAGACTACCCCGTCGATGAGGGGGAAGAGACGACAGACACCAAATCGGCGGATGAAGCATCCGGCGAGGCCGTCGCGTCCATAGACGTCGCCGGCGAAGAGGCGGCTTCATAGTCGCCCGCCACATTCCAGGTGCTCAAGCGCAAAGCGCTAATATCGCTGATCCTAAGCCTGATTCCCATCCTTGCCGCCGCACAGCCGACAAGGATAAAGGGTTCTGTAAAGGACGCAGACACCGGGGAGCCCGTTCCCTTCGCCGGAATCTATTTCGACGGCACTACAATAGGCACGACTTCCGATCTGGAAGGCAACTTCTTCCTCGAGACAAGAAGCCCGGATGTCCACATCCTCACCGCTTCCATACTAGGATACGAGTCAGCCTCCTATGTCATAGTCCCCGGGGCCTTTTCAGAAGTCAATTTCATCCTCGCCCCCACCCTCAACCGCCTCAACGCGGCGGTCGTGAAGCCGGACAATTCCTACATGAAGTCCATCCTCAGGAAGATTTCTGACGCCCGCGACAGGAACGATCCGGAGAAAAGGCCCGAATTCACCTGCGACGTGTACTCCAAGACAGAAATAGACCTTGCGAACCCCCACGAGCAGATGAAGAACAAGGTTCTCCGCAAGCACTTCGGTTTCGTGATGGACTACATAGACACTTCCGCGGTCTCCGGCAAGCCTTTCATCCCGGCGATGATAGCGGAGACGAAGTCGAAGCGCATCCACCAGAATTCCCCTCTCATCAACAAGGAACTCATCAGCGCCAGCCGCATCTCCGGCCTCAGTCCGGACAATGTCCTCCTCCAGTACACCGGAGCGACCCATTTCAGGCCCAATTTCTACGACAACTACATCAACGTCTTCGGAGTAGACGTCCCCTCCCCCGCTACTGTTTTCGGCGAGACGTTCTACAACTACTACCTCGTGGACTCCCTCTCCCTCGAAGGAAGGAAGACCTACGTCATACGCTACCATCCGAAGAAAATAGTCTCGACCCCTGTCTTCGACGGGGAGATGAACGTGGACGCCGCCGACTTCGGCCTGCGAAGCGTCAAGGCACGCCTCGCCAAAGGGGCCAACGTCAACTGGGTCCGGGACTATGTGACCGAGACTGTCAACCGCAGGGTCGGAGACTCGGCCTGGTTCTACCTCAAAGACAACATCTACGCCGACTTCGCCATCACCAAGAAGGACACGCGCCTTTTCGTCGCCCTCCTCGGAAAGAGGGAGAACTACTACTCCAACCCTGTCTTCAGCGTCGCCGGCGAAGCGCCGCAGACTCGCAACGACGACGCTGTCAAGGTCGCGGCTAACGCCGGGGAATACGACGACTCCTGGTGGGACAAGGAGCGCCCGTACGCTCTCACGAAGAGAGAGCAGGGCATCTACGAGATGGTGGAAAGGGTGCAGAGCCAGCCGTTCTACCGCACCGCCTACGACATCATCAATATGATAGCCGTCGGCTACTATGAGACGAAATACGTCGGTATCGGCCAGTACTCGACCCTGTTCGCTTTCAACAATCTGGAAGGCTTCAGGCTGCGCCTCGGAGCACGTACGACGAAGAACGTCAGCAAGAAAGTACGTCTTACGGGATACGCCGCCTACGGCTTCAAGGACCACAAATTCAAGGGCGGAGGCACCGTCGAATGCGTCTTCTCGCAGGACCCGTGGAGAAAGCTCACCCTCACGGCGAAGCACGACGTCATCCAGCTCGGCCGCGGGACCAGCGCCATTCTCACCGAGAGCAACATCTTCAACTCCATATTCGCCAGGACGACCGACAAAAAGCTCTGCCCCGTCACGGAATTCTCGGTAAAATACGACAGGGAACTCGCCGCCTGGTTCAACACTTCCCTCTCGCTCGAATCCATCCGTATCGCCTCCAACCGCTACGTCCCGATGGTCACTCCCCGCGGCGAGGCCTACAAGTCCATCCTGACGAACCAGATGCACTGGCAGGGCCGCCTGTCGTTCCGCGAAAGCGTGACGAGGGGCGTTTTCCACAAAGGCTACATGTACACAAAATATCCTGTCGTCACGGTAGACCTTTCAGGTGCCCTGCAGGGATTTCTTGACACGGATTTCGGTTTCCTCCGGAGCGAGCTGACGATAGACTACAGGGTCAGCACCGTGCCGCTCGGGACGGCCCGGTTCCGCTTCAATATAGGCAAGATTTTCGGGCAGGTGCCGTATCCCCTTCTGAAGCTCCACGAGGGCAACGACTCCTTCTTCTTTGACAAGGGAGCCTACGCCTGCATGCAGCCCTACGAGTTCGCCTCCGACTTCTGGACGACACTCTTCTACGAGCAGAACTTCGGAGGTTATTTCCTCGGGAAGATCCCCGGGATAAAGAAGCTTAACCTCAGGGAAGTTTTCACCCTGAAGATGGCGTGGGGCACTATTTCGAAGGAAAATGACGGCACCCTCGGCCAGCCCGGAAGGATCAAGGCACCCTTTGTATTCCCGGAAGGGCTCGGGAGCCTCCGCAAGCCCTATGTCGAAATGGGCGTCGGCATCTCCAACATCCTCACCTGCATCCGCGTCGATGCCTTCTGGAGGGTGACCCACAGATACACGACAAATGCTGAAGGGGTGAGGGTGAAATCACCAAACCGCTTCAGCATCAACGTAGGTTTCGAATTCCACTTCTAGCCGTTGTAGGCCTTGAGGGCCCTGCGAAGGACCTCAAGGGCCTTTCCGAGGTCGTCCCTGTTGAGGACGTAGGCGAGCCGCACTTCGTCGCGGCCGTCCTTCGGATCGGTGTAGAATCCGGCGCCGGGAGCCATCATTATGGTCTGGCCTTCATAGGAGAAATCGGTAAGACACCACTTGCAGAACTTTTCGGCGTCGTCGACGGGAAGGCGCGCCATCGTGTAGAAAGCTCCCATAGGGGTCGGAGAGAACACTCCGGGTATCTTGTTGAGCCCCTCGATGAGGAAGTCCCTGCGGGCCTTGTACTCGTCGTGGACCTTTTTCATATACGCCTCAGGCGTGTCGAGGGACGCTTCGGCCACTATCTGGCCGATGAGCGGAGGAGAGAGCCTCGCCTGGCAGAACTTCATTACCGACTCGCGGACAGCCTTGTTCCTGGTGATGAGCGCCCCGATGCGGATGCCGCACTCGGAGTAGCGCTTGGAGACGGAGTCGATGAGGACGACGTTCTCGTCTATGCCATCGAGGTGGAAGGCCGAGATATATGGCTTTCCGGTGTAGATGAATTCACGATAGACCTCGTCCGAGAAGAGGTAGAGGTTGTATTTTTTCACCAGGTCGCGGATGCGGCGCATCTCGTCGCGGGTGTAGAGGTAACCGGTGGGGTTGTTGGGGTTGCAGATGAGGATGGCGCGGGTCTTCGGAGTTATCTGCTCCTCGAACTTCTCGACGGGAGGAAGACGGAAACCGTTGTCGATGGAGGTCCTGACGGGATTCACGACGGCGCCGCAGCTGATGGCGAAAGCCATATAGTTGGCGTAGGAAGGGTCCGTCACTATGATTTCGT
>CADAXR010000012.1 GCA_902791945.1 uncultured Bacteroidia bacterium | reverse complement strand
TACGACGCTCTTGCCTGCGACTATGAGGTTGGTCGTGCGGTTGATGCCGTCCCAGACGCTCTGGCCGGTGCCGTAGCGGTTGTCGAAGAAGTGCTTGCAGGCGGCGTCGTTGACCAGCATCATCGGGAAGCGGAGCTCGCCGGCGCGGTCCATCGCCTGGAGGCGGAGGATGCCCGTCGTCGTCTCCTCGCATCCGCCGATGACCTTCCCCACCAGTTCGGGGAACTCCTTGTGGATACAGGTCACGAGGTCTCCGCCGTCATCGATGATGATGTCGGGGCCGACGGAAACTACCTTCCGGATTCCCTCCTCGTACTCCTGCGGCGTCGCGCCATGGAGGGCGAAGACATTGAGTCCCTCAGAGGTTGCTGCCCGTCACCCACATCT
Organism: uncultured Bacteroidia bacterium; assembly: GCA_902791945.1. Taxonomy (GTDB): domain Bacteria; phylum Bacteroidota; class Bacteroidia; order Bacteroidales; family UBA932; genus Cryptobacteroides. The sequence continues at coordinate 34,368 of CADAXR010000012.1, read as the reverse complement.
CGGCGCCGCCGGAAGCGAGCACCTCGCAAAGGTGCGCCGTCTTGGCCTCCAGGTGGACCGAAAGGGCTATTTTGAGCCCCTTGAAGGGCTTAGTCGACAGGAATTCTTTCTCCAGGGCGTCGAGAAGCGGCATATGGCGCCTCACCCACTCTATTTTAAGCTCGCCCGAAGGGGCCAGTGAAATGTCACGGATCGAGTACATCTTTTGCATTGTCTTGAAAAGACAAAGTTAATCCAAAGAAAGCAATATTAAAAATTCATTTATCTTTGTGTATTGTAAACGCTGAAACGAAATGAAAAGAGCCCTACTCTCCATCCTTCTGCTTTCCACAGTCCTTTTCGCCGGCGCCGTCGAGCGCGTAAACCTCTGGCCGAAAGGGAAAATGCCCGACCCGCAGGACCACCAGATAGCCGCCCTCAGGAATGAAAGTTCCGAGCCGGATTTCAAGCCGGAGAAGCACAGGGCCCCATATATCGAATGGCTGGACGCTCCGGAAAAGCCGAACGGAGGATGCGTAATCCTGATCTCCGGAGGAGGCTACAACAACCTGGCGGACGTCAAGCACGTCACTAAAATCTGGCCTGAGAAGTTCTCTTCCCTTGGTTTCCAGTGTGTCAAACTCATCTACCGCACGCCCAGGCCTAATGGACTTCCTATCTACCAGAGCGCCTGGGAGGACGGCCAGAGAGCCGTAAGGCTGGTGCGCAGCGAAGCGGCAAAGCGCGGCTTCGACCCCGACAAGATCGGTGTCGTCGGCATGTCCGCCGGATCCCACCTGAGCCTTCTTCTTGCGGCCAATTCCGAGACTCCTGCCTACGAACCCGTCGACAAGAAGGATGAAATCCCGTGCAATATCGCCTGGGCCATCCTCCACGCCCCGGCCTATGTCACGACCGACAGCGAGGCCGGCTCCAGGGCGACCCGCGAAGGTTACGGCGCGGACGTCAGAATTTCTTCCGTGTTCAAGTTCGACTCTTCGACGTGCCCCATAAGCATGCAGCACGGGGGCCTCGACCCGTATACTCCAAACGGATCGACGCTTATCTACAGGGAGCTCCGCCGTCGCGGCATCCCCGCCGAAGTCCACCTTTATCCCAATTTCGGCCACAAGGCCCTCGGCCTCGACAGGGCGGTCGAATTCCTCCACCAGATGGGATTCACCGGTCCCCTTGAGCCGGAAGAAAAACTTATGGACCGCTACACTTCCGATTCCGACAGGGAGAAGGTAGTGAAAGAGCCGGTCTGGCCGGAAGGCAAGATGCCGAATCCTCAGGAGAACCAGTGCGAGCCCTACATCGAGTGGCACTTCCCGAAGGTCATGAAGACTACGGCAATCCAGATCATCTACTCCGGCGGCGGCTATTCGCACAATGACCCCGATGATTTCGAGGTCGCCCCGGCGCGCCGCTACCTCAACGCGATGGGGATGACCGTCGTGACCCTCAAGTACCGCACTCCGAGGCCGCTTCCGGAAAGCGGGCTCGCAAAGCACACGACGGCCTGGCAGGATCTCCAGCGGACGATCCGCCTCGTCCGCAGCGAAGCGGCCTCATACGGCCTTGATCCGGAGCATATCGGCATTATGGGCAGCTCCGCAGGAGGACACCTCACCCTTATGGGCGTCACCTCTTCCCGCCACAATTCGTATCTCCCGAAAGACGACATCGACAAGCTTCCCTGCAACGTTCAGTGGGGAATCGGCATCTATCCTGCGTATTCGCTCACTGACAATGCCGATTTCCACGCTCTCCACGGCGGAAACCTCGACGAGGACATCCTCGTGCCCGAGTTCAGTTTCGACCTCGACACGGCCCCCATGCTGATGATCCACGGCGACGCGGACCCTTGGCCGGCGATGAATTCCGTCAAGGTCTGGGAGAAGATGAGGGCGATGGGGATCCAGAGCGAGCTCCACACGCTCGCCCTCCGGCCCCACTGCTTCCAGCGGTCCGCCTCCCCGGGCACCGGCAGCTACACGTGGCTCGACCGCATCGGCGAATATGTAAAGACAATGGCTAAATTTGATGAATAAGAATATGGGACTTCTTGAAGGAAAGGTTGCGCTCATTACGGGAGCGGCGAGGGGTATCGGAAAGGCGATTGCGCTCAGATTCGCCTCCGAAGGGGCGGACATCGCCTTTACCGACCTCGCGATAGACGACGATGCAAAGGCGACGCTCGCAGAGATAAGGGCCCTCGGCGCGAAGACCGAGGCCTACGCCTCCAATGCGGCGGATTTTGCGCAGACGCAGGAGACCGTGGCGAAAATCGCCGCCGAATTCGGCCGCATCGACATTCTCGTCAACAACGCAGGCATCACCCGTGACAGCCTCGTAATGCGCATGAGCGAGGAGCAGTGGGACGACGTCATCGACGTCAACCTAAAGTCGGCGTTCAATTTCATCCACGCAGTGGTCCCCGTGATGTCCCGCCAGAAGGGCGGCAGCATCATCAACATGTCCTCCGTAGCCGGACAGATGGGCAACGCCGGACAGGTCAACTACTCAGCCTCAAAGGCCGGACTCGTCGCGATGGCGAAGTCCGTGGCGCGGGAGATGGGTTCGCGCGGCATACGCGCCAACGCCATCGCCCCGGGATTTGTCATCTCCGCAATGACCGACGCCCTCCCGGAAAAGGTCCGCGAAGAGTACATCGGAAAGATTCCGATGCACCGCGGCGGGACGCCGGATGAAATCGCTTCCGTGGCCCTTTTCCTCGGCAGCGATCTCTCGTCCTACGTCTCCGGCCAGCTGATAGCCGTCAACGGCGCCCTTTACACTTGATAAAAACGACTCTCCGGGCCCTCAGGGACCTTTTCTTTCCACGAAACTGCCTCGTCTGCGGCTGCCCCCTCGGCGCCGCCGAGGATTCTTTGTGCATCCCCTGCGCAGCGGGGCTCCCGTTTACCCATCTCTGGAAGCTGCCACACAATCCCCTCTCGGACCGCCTTAACGCCCGCATCGAAGCCCCCGGGGAGCACTACGCCTACGCCGCCGCGCTCCTTATCTACAAGTCCGGTTCGCCGTACAACAAAATTCCCCAGGCGCTGAAATACAGCTACGACAGGACCGCCGGACGGCGTTTCGCGCGCCTTCTCGGACTGCGGCTGCGGGAGGCGGCGCATTTCGCGGACGTGGACCTCGTTGTCCCCGTGCCGCTCCACTGGACGAGGAAGTTCCGCCGCGGCTACAACCAGGCGGAAGTCATCGCCCGTGCCGTCGCAGGGGCCCTCGGCGCTTCCTGCGACCCCCGCGCCCTCAGGCGTCGCCGCCGCACGAAAACGCAGACGCGCCTTTCCGTAGAAGAAAAGGCGCGCAACGTCGCTTCAGCCTTCCGGGCCGCCCCGCCGAGGCCGGGCGTCAGGCATATCCTGTTGATTGACGATGTCCTCACCACAGGAGCGACCCTCACTGCATCCTTCCTTGCGCTCCGGAGCGTCTATCCGCTCCCGGTGCGCATCTCCGTCGCGACCCTGTCGGCCGTGCTTTAGCGGCCCCAGGAAGAGGGCTTGTCGGACATTTCAAGGCGGAGAGTGCCGCCGGAGACTATGTCCTCGTGGGAGAGGAAAGGCTTTGTCAGAGGCTTGCCGTCAAGAGTTGCCGAGACTATATATTTCCTCTCGGCGGAGGCGCCGGGAGCGAGGACCGTAAAGGTCCCGCCGCCGGAGAGACGGACAGTAGATTTCTCGAACACAGGGCTCCCTATTGCATATTCAGCCTTGCCGGGAGTGACCGGATAGAAGCCGAGGGACGAGAACACCACGAAGGAAGAAAGTCCTCCGCCGTCCTCGTCGCCGGGGACTCCCATCAGGTCGTTGCGGAACCAGGTGGAGAGCATCTGCCTCACCCGTTTCTGCGTCTTCCATGGCTTGCCGGCGTAGTTGTAAAGATACGGCACGTGCAGCGACGGCTCGTTGGCCATAGAGAACTGCCCGACATTGCCTGTGTGGTCCGGAAGTTTGGCGTAATACTGGAATTTGCTGCGACCGAGAGGAGCGGCAAACATCCTGTCGAGCTCGTCGCAGAATCTCTCCTCCCCTCCCATCAGGCCGATGAGGCCGGGAATATCGTGCTGGACGTCCCAGCGATAGACCCAGGCGTTGTTCTCGTCGTAGTACTCGCGGGCGCCGAGACCTCCCGGGAAGTCGTAATCGACCCCCTCTATGAAGTTTCCTTCCTTATCTTTCGGGTGGAAAAACAGCGTTTCAGGATTGAACAGGGTCCTGAATCGCCGTGCATATTCTTCGTAACGGGTCGCGACATCTTCGCGTCCGGCCGCCCTGGCGAGGACTGCGACGCACCAGCAGTCGTAGGCCGTCCCGAGGGTCACGGCGACAGGCTGCCGCCTTTCGAAGCCGTCCACCACCGGATCGGTCTCCTCCTCTCCGGGACGGAGTGCGGCCACATAGCCGTTCTCCCAGAAGAAGCGGTCCAGCTCGCCGGCCGGAGCACCGCTCCACGGGGCCAGAGTCTTCTCCGTCAGGGTTTTCACCGAAGCATCAAGCGCCGCATCCCTGTCCACCGGAAGGCCCTTCACGACGGCGTCGGCAAAGGACGCAATCGTGTGGTTTGAGTTCATACGTCGGCTGTCGCCGGTAATCTCAGGGAAGGTTGGAAGCCATCCGCTGCCGTCTGCCTCTGCCATCCTGAGGAAGGAGGCGAGGATGTTCTCCTCCACCTGTCCGTCCGTCAGTACACGAAGGGGATGAGCGGCCCTGTAGGTATCCCAGAGCCAGTCGTCGGTGTAGAAGGGAGTGCCGCCGTCCTCATGGACGGAAGCGTCGGAGGCGCTCCAGTAGAGCCCGTCCTCGCTTATGCAGACGGGGCGTTCGAAAGTGCGGTAGTAAGAGGTATAGAACACTGTCTTCTCATCTTCCGTACCGCCCTCCACCTTGATCCTGGAAAGCGTCTCGTTCCAGATGCGCCGGCCTTCCTTCTCCAGAGAGTCTATATCGTAATCCTTCTGCTCACGCAGCAGATTGGCTTTCGCATGCTCTGCACTGATGAAGGATATTCCGTAGCGCAGGTCAGCCTTCCCTTCCGGAAAAGAAAGCGTCACGTGGTCGGACGAAAGGTCCGCAGCGGCTTTCTGCTTTGCCTGCAGATAGACATAGACACGGGTAGGCCCCTGCACCGCCTGGCTTGCGAAAAAGCCTTCCTCATCCTCCCCGGCTTCTCCGCCCAGGCTCCACAGAGAGAGCCTCAGCGGCCGGTCGGAAGAGATGGAGTACATCGCGCTCTGATGCGAAGGAGCGAATCGGACATCGACGTCCCCGTCCAGGATTGTAACCCTGTAGGAATACGGCGTGATCCTTTCATTGTCATAACTAAGAGGCGACGGGGCCGTGACGGGGCCGTCCCCCGTATCGACTGAAATCCGGAAAGCAGAACGCTCGCGGTGGTTTGTTACCACCACCGGGAGGCCGTCAAGATACTCGCCCGTGTAGTCCGCCCGGGTCGGATAGACCCTGAGCATCGAATTGGGCAGCTGCACCGTAGGAAAAGTAGGGACAAGCAGGTGGCTTATGTTACCGATGTACGGGTTCACATAATCCACCGGCTCCTTCTCCTCCCGGCCGCAGGAGGCCAGGAGAAGAAGTGCGGGCAGAAAGTATCTCAGCGGAGAACCCATTTTTTATTCAGCGGGAATAAAGTAGAAACGGTTCTTGTTGAACTGAGTCGTGGGATTGACTCCGTTCTCATTCAGATTGACGTTCAGGGCATCCCAGAGGTCCTGTGAAGCATAGAGCTTGCACTGAAGGCCGTGGCCTTCCTCGTCCTGGATTGTCGTCGTCGTGGAAGCGGTACCGTTGAACATATTGGTCGTGTTGCTCGCAAGGGTAAAATTGGAACCAAGTTTCAAGGTCCTCAAGTTGACACAGGCGTTGAACATGGACTGCATGGTCGTAGCTTTAGTTGTCGCGGTGTTCCCAAGGTTGATGTAAGTAAGATTGGACTCCCCGTTCGGATAGAACATATAACTCATATCCGTCACCTTGGAAAGGTCGGCCTGTCCGAAGTCCACACGTTCCAACTTCGGGCAATATCTGAACATATAGCTCAGATTGGTACTTGCCTGGGTGGTCACATTATCGAATACGACTTCCTCCAGTGCCTTGAAATTCCTGAACAGGTGATTGCTGTTGGCATTGATGGTGAATCCCGGGCCTTCCGTAACGATATACATCGTGCTTCCTTCCAGGTGGGCAAAGATTTCGCATCCGGTGGAAGATACTCCGGCGGAAACTACATTTCCATCCGTCTGATCATAATCTCTCCAGTTGTTCGGGACAAGAGCATGAGACCGGAAGATAACTTTTTTAATGACATTGTCATCTTCTGTGGCCGTACCGGATCCTCCGGCTAATTTTTTCAAGCGGCCGGAGAACTGGACAGCATTACCGGTTGTCCTCATCACTGCATTTCCGCTGACAGGGGTATAGCCGCTGGCAAGGCTTCCGAGCGGAAGGATGTGGCTGCGATAGACATTGATGATTTCATCCGGGCTCAGGCGTTTGTTAAGCACATTGTTGCCGTCCAAATAAGCGACGACCAAACCGTTATAGTCGGGTTTAGGCCGCACGGCCACATAGTATGAACCGGGAGCGATGGTATCTTCGCCCTCGGCAGGAACAAGCGTAATGATTCCGGTCATCTCGACCGGTTCCACAATCTGAGTAGCTGCATTGAACCGGAATTTCCCACAGATGCCGATCGTGGCGCCCCGTCCGCCGCCAACCTGGATGCTCTTGACGGTGAGTCCGGCGGGAACGACAATCTTGACAAGGCCGACGGCATTGTAAAGGGTGACAGTGCCGTCGCCCTGGGCGATACCCGCGCTGATAAGCGCTTGGGGATCGACGCCGCCGGGAGTCGCAACCTGCACATCGGGAATGGTGATGTTGACAACTGAGGCGGACTGGAGCGTCGCGTTCTCATTGTAAGGGCTGAGGATGAGGTAGCGGTCGGCATCGGCGGCTTCACCGGAGAAGGTTACGGTCGCACCGCTTCCGGTTGTGGTGAACTTGTTGTTGGAAGTGCCGTCGAAGACGCTGACGGCGTCGCCGGAAGTGAAGACGACACCGGTACCGTCGAGGGATGCTTTACCATCAGCTCCGGGGGTTTCCCTGACGACAGAGAAAGAACGGGTAAGAGAGGATGACGTCTTGACGCTTTCCTTATTGCAGGAAATGAGAGCCAGGCTGGCGCAGGCAATTGCGATAAAATACTTTTTCATGACTTTTCCTCCTTTTTTACCATGTGTATTCAGGGTCTTCCTCGAAGTCCTCGTTCTGGGTGGTTGGACTTACGCAGAGTCCGTGTTCCATGCGGATGTCACGGATGCGCACCTCGGGAGTGCTGTACTCCTCTTTTGTTTTTTTGTTGTAACGCATAAGGTTAATGATTTATTGTTTTGGTTTATCTGTCATGGTGAATTCGAGAAGGCCTCCGGAGACGATATCCGCATGGCTGAGCTTGTAGCCTTCCAGCGGTTTGCCGTTGAGGGAAACGCTTTCTACGTATTTATTCTCCTCGCTGAGGCCACGGGCCTTCATCGTGAAGATCCTGCCGCCGGGGAGGCTGAGGGTTATTTCCGGAATCTGCGGAGCGCCTATCACATACTCGAGGCTCACGGGATCCACAGGATAGAACCCGAGGGCCGAGAACAGGTACCAGGCGCTCATCTGGCCGCAGTCGTCGTTGCCGCAGAGGCCGTCCGGGAGCGGACGGTAGAAGCGGTCGAAGACTTCGCGGATGAGGGATTCCGTCTTCCAGGGCTTGCCGGCGAACTGGTAGAGGTAAGCCACGTGGTGGCTCGGCTCGTTGCCGTGGGCGTACTGGCCGATGAGGCCCGTCACGTCGCCGACAAAGCCGGTGTTGCCTTCGCTGACCGTGTCGAGGAAGAAGAGTGAGTCGAGTTTGGTCTCGAAAGCGTCTTCGCCTCCCATAAGCTCTATGAGTTTTGCAGGATCCTGCTGCACATGCCAGGTGTACTGCCAGGCATTGCCTTCGGTGTAGTCCCCGCCGTGGGTGGCGGCGTGGGAAAGGGCGAAACGGTCGAAAGGAGTCCTCCAGTTGCCCTTCGAATCCTTACCCCTTACGAGCCTGGACTCCGGGTCAAAGAGGTTGAGCCAGCCCTCCGAACGCTTTCTGAAATAGGCCGCATCTTCGTCGTGGCCGAGGGCCTCGGCGAAAAGGGCGGCGCAGTAGTCGTCATAGCACATCTCCATGGTGCAGGAGACGGATTCCCTCTCCATAATGTCGAAAGGATAGTAGCCGTATTCGTCGAAAAGGTCGAAACGGGAGGATCGGGGATGGTTGGTGGTGAGAGAAGTTTTCACCGCTTCCCAGGCGCGTTCCGCGTCGAAGCCGCGGTAGCCCTTCAGGTAGGCTTCCACGATGGAAGGGACGGCGTGGTTGCCGATCATGCAGTGGGTCTCGCTGCCCCAGAGGGGCCATATCGGGAGATAGCCCTGCTTGTCGTACTGGGCGAGCATGCTATTCACAAAGTCGTCCACCATCTCGGGATTGAGGATAGTGTACCAGGGATTCGCGGCCCTGTAGGTGTCCCAGAGGGAGAATGTGGAATAGAGCTTCTCCCCTGCGTCCGCTATGTTGTTGGGTTGGATGTAAAGGTGATAGAGGCCCGTATAGACGTTCTTTTTCTGCTCTTCCGTGCCCTTGACGGAAACCCTTGAGAGAAGGGCATGCCATTTTTCGTGGGCCGCACGGCGGATTGCGGAGAAATCCCAGCCCGGATCCTCGGCCTTCATGGAGCTGCGGGCGCCGTCGATGCTGACGGAGGAGATGGCCACCTTAACCCCGAGAGGCTTGCTGCCGGGGGCGAAATCGAGGATGACCTTGTCGGCCTTCTCCTTGTCCCTGAGAGGCACGTTGGTGCGGACGGTGTAAGGCTCCGAGAATGTAAGGACGAAGTACCACTCCCTCTCCGTCCAGTTCTTTGTGACGAGATGGCCGGTGATGGTGGATTCGTCTTCATAGTTGATTTCCGCGTCGAGAACGTGGAAAAGAAGGTTTCCGGGAGCGTTGACCATTCCGTTCTGGAAGTCGGCATAAAGCCTGCGGGACGAGGGGTCCGCGTATTTCATAAGGTAATGGGAGACGTGCTCTGTCGCGGTCATCTCGACGGAGATGCCGCTTTGGAACTGCACCGAGGCATAGCCAGGAGTGGCCTTGAGGGACTCCTTCACGTAGGGGTTGTCCCTGACCGGGGCGTCTGTGGAGAACGGAAGGAGCAGCACGTCGCCGAGGTCGCGGCAGCCGGTCCCGTTGAGGTGGGTCTGGGAGAATCCGATCAGGGTGCTGTCGGCGATGTTGAAGCCGGAGCAGTACTCCCATGCGTCGTTGCCGGAGTCGGGACTGGGCTGGACCAGTCCGAAGGGGACGCATGCGCCGGGGAAAGTGTGTCCGTTGTCGGCCGTCCCGACAAGCGGGTCGGCATAGCGGCACACATCCTCGCTGCAGGCGAGAAGGACCGCTGCAGCGGCAAGCGCCGGTATTAAACGAAAATTCATAATTTATCCGATAATTTTTGAAGCATTTCTCTTCTTGTCATACCTCCCTCCGAAACGGGCTCGTCGAGGCGGGCCTCCCATCCGGTGAGATAGCCCTTCAGAGCCATCTTCTGGACAAGTTTGAAGTCCGGCGAGGAGGGGAAGACGTCCTTGAACCAGATAAGGGATGCCCCTTCATCCAGAAGCCTGTCCTGGATGGACGGGACCGGAAGGTCCTGCACGGGGAGCCCTTCCCTGACGGCGATCGCAGCAGCCACTCCGGCGGCTTCGCCGAGCGCCATCCAGCAGGGCTCCATACGCATAGTGGAGAAACCCACATGGGAGCCCGACACAGGCACCGGGAACAGCAGATTGCCGACCTCCTTCGGGACCATAACCCCGAAAGGAATGGTGTAGGGCACGCTCTCGTATCCGAAGAATCCGTCGAGATGCACCCTGCCCTTCTCCCGCTTGTGGCAGGCGTGAGAGTCCAGTGCGTAGTGGCTGGAGGCTATGCTTTCGGCGTGGACCGGAGGCCTCTGTCCTTCGGCGACGGCGATGGCGTCGCCGGCCGTGAAGAAATAGGTTCCTTCCATACGGCGTCCTTCCCTCACGTAAACCTGGCGGGGGAAATTGCCGTTGTCGGTGTACTCCGTCGATGAAAGTCCCCACGAACGGCACTCCCGGCGGAACTTCCGGGGAAGCGCCTTGTCGTGCTGAACGAACCATAGGAGCCCCATAGTATAGTCCTGAAGGCGCTTCGCAAAGCGGTCGCGCCACTCCCAGGAAGCCGTCGGCCAGGGCCAGTTCTCCTCCGGAAGGTCGGTGGAGATGAAGGCCATGTGCTGGTTGTTGGCGTCGGTCTTGCCGTTGGGGAGCTTCACCATATTGGTAACCTTGGCGATACCCCAGGGGTCGCCGGGAATCTGAGTGACGCCGCCGGCTTTCAGCACGGCACGGTTGGCTTCGTAATCTTCGTCGGTCAGCCCGGCCGTCTCGATACCGGTGTTACGCCCGGTCCAAACGTCCTCGATAAGGGAAACGTATTCCTCGCGGTTGTAGGTGGCGGGTTTACGTATTTTCACCCTGTGCTTTTTGTCCTTCGTGAGGCAGAGACGGTAATTGTAGGCCTGGACGGCGTTGTCCCCCTGATAGGTCGTACCCTCGGACTCGAAGCCGTCGTAGCCGTTCCATGAGGACTTTTCGCCCTTTCCGAACTGGACGCCCCAGTGACGGTAGATCTTCCCCGAGCAGGGCTCGCCGAACTCGGCGCGGGACTCCCTGCCGAGACGGTAGGGAACGCCCGCCGCCGCGGCGAGGTCGCCTTCATAAGTGGCGTCGATGAACATTCCACCTGTATAGACCTCGGTCCCGGAAGTCTCCCTGTTGAGAATGCGGATCTCCTTAATGATGCCTCCCTCCATCTTCACGTTGGAAGGATCGGAATCGAACTGGCGGTTGAGAAGGACGGTGATGCCCTCATGCTCCGAAAGCATGGCAAGGAAAGTCTTCTCCGCTACCGAAGGCTCGAAATGGTAGCCGTCCGAGCAGTCCTTCACCTGGGGGGAATCTTCCCCGTAGGTGTCGGCATAGTACTGCCGGTTGCGGCGGACAAAGTCCAGGAAGAGGCCGGCCGTCGCGCCGCGGGTCGTGATGTCGGTGGCGCCGAGCCCGTTGGCCGGGAGACCGCCGATATGTCCCGTACGCTCCAGCAGAAGGACGCTCATCCCTTCCCGGGCCGCGGAGACGGCGCAGGTGATGCCGCCCGGAGTGCCGCCGACGATTACGACATCGTAATTCGTCTGCGCGGCAAGGCCGGTGCAGATGAGAAGAGAGACTATGACGGCTCTTAGTTTCATCCTAGAGGTACTTCTGTGCCGTAATGAGTATCTTCATCGCCATCGGCTCGAAAAGGTCGGTGTCGTTGAAGCCGTTGTGGGAATAGTAATCCTTGTAGATAAGGTCGTACTTCACGCCGGCCTCGCGGAGGGCGCGGGTGAAGGTCTTCACCTGGTCCTTGTCCACGAGTGTGTCGCCGCCCGTGAATGTCAGGAGACAGTAGGGTGCGCCGGGGTGGACGAAAGTGACCGGAGAGCACTGGGCCCTTGAGTATTCGCTGTCAAGCCCGAAGTAAGTGTCGTGGCGGCTGGAAGGGACATATCCGGGCACAGTGTGGACGAGGTCGTAGATGCCGTTGAGGCTCACGAGAAGGCGTGTCCCGGGGATGCGCATCGCCGCATAAGAAGCGAGGTGTCCGCCGGCAGAGTGGCCTGCAAAGCCGAAGCGGTTCGGGTCGAGGTTATACTCGGCGGCATGCTCCTGCACATAAGCGAGGGCATCCTGGATATCCTGCCAGGTGTCGGCGAAAACCGCCCCCTGGGTCAGCAGGGAGTAGGAGATGCGCACTCCGGCGATGCCATTGCCCGCGAGGAAACGCGAGTGGAGGCTGTGGCCGCCGAAATTGCCCGTGTGCCATCCGCCTCCGTGGATCCACACCATGAAGGGGAGGGCCTTCCCTTCCCTGTTACGGGGAAGGTCGAGGGCGAGCTTCAGCTCGTAGCCGGGGTATTTCTTATAGACCACCTCTATGGTCTCGCACTCGTGGAAGTCAGTGTCCTTGAGGAAGACACGGCTGCGGTTGTAGATCTCATACATATCCGCGGGCACCTTCTCGAGGTCGAAAAGGCCCTTGGCCGCTATGGCGTCCTGGTCCATAAGGCGGAACTGTCCGCCCTTCACCATCATCAGGCCGAGGCCGTAACGGTTGATAATCCTTTCCTGTGAACACATCGGGCCGGCCGTCATAATGAGCAGCGCGATGCCCAGCAATACTTTTCTCATATCTTTCTGAATCGTATGGCATATCCTCCGCCGGGGGCGATCCGGATGGACAGAGTGTCCTTGCCGGACACCTCCCTGGAGGTGAATTTATAGTCGTTGGCGTTACGGGAGGCGTTGATCCCGTCCTGATAGATTTCCGCGACGAAGCGGCCCTCCCCGAGGAAACCGAGGGGTAGCACGGCATCGCGTCCTTCCCAGGAGGCAAGGGACCCTGCGAACCAGTCGCCGGAGGAGGCCTTGCGGGCAAACGTAATGTATTCCCCTATCCGGCCTTCGATTACCTTCGTCTCTTCCCAGACGGTGGGCACCGAGCTTATGAACGCGGTGCACTCAGGCTCCTTCAGGTAGTTGGACGGAGAGTCGCATAGCATGCAGAGCGGCGACTCGAAGATGACGTATTCCGCAAGCTGGCGGCAGCGGGTCCCCTGGCTCATAGGCTCGGACCAGACGGAACGGTAATCCGCCTTCGTGCCGTTTTTCATGGCGCCCTGGGTGTAATCCGCAGGGCCTGCTATGCCGCGTATGAAGGGGAACGTCACGTCGTAGGTCACAAGGTCGCAGTCGTATTTGGGATTCTTGAGCTGCTCCAGGCCGTGGACGCCCTCGAAGTTGAGGACGTTGGGATAGGTCCTGTTGAGGCCGGCGGGCTTCGCCCCGCCGTGGAAATCCAGCACCACCCTGTTCTCCAGGGCGAGTTGCGCGGCCTTGTAGTAGAACTCGTTCATCAACTGGTCGTCCCTGCCGATGGCGTCAAGCTTGAATCCCTTGATGCCCATCGCCGCGTACTCCCGGATTATCCGTTCCATGTCCTTCTGGAAGACATAGTAGCCCACCCAGAGCATCAGGCCGACGCCCTTGTCGCGGGCATAGGAGATGAGCGAGGGAAGATCGATGGAGGGGACGACTGCGAAGGCGCTGCCCGCCATGCGGTCGTACCAGCCGTCGTCGAGCACCACGTAAGGGATGCCGTAGGATGCGGCGAAATCGATGTAGTAGCGGTAGGTCTCGTTGTTGATGCCGGCTTCGAAATCGACGCCGGTGAGATTCCAGTCGTTCCACCAGTCCCAGGCCACCTGGCCGGGTTTTACCCAGGAGAAATCAGCCCGGACCGTGGGGCGGGCAAGTTTATAGACGATGTTGTTGTCGAGAAGCGCGGCATCGTCGGCAGCCACGGCGACGACCCTCCAGGGGAGGGGTTCGCCGGGATTAAGCTTCGCGATGAAATCTTCCCTGTCAACTACGACCTGATTGTGTCCTCCGATTGTCACGGAAGGGTCGTGACTTCCCTGCCGGAGAGTCTTCGGATAAGGGGCGAACACGCCGCGGAGCGTCGTGGATCCGTCGCCGAGAAGGTACATCCCGGGATAGTGCTCCAGATCCGACTCCGTGACGACGAATTTGCATCCGTCCGTCTCGAAGAGCACCGGAAGAAAGGCCAGGCGGCCTTCCTGCCACTTCGTCACGTCCGAAATCTCATAGACATTCTCGAAGGTGTTGAAGAACTGGACGGAGAAATCGCCGGTCTTCCGTACATAAGGGATATACGCCTTCCTGTCGGCCCCGAGGGCGAATCCGCTGGTCTCGGAGACGACTTTCAGAGGCGCCTTGCCGGTATAGACAAAGCGCCAGGCCGCGCCCTCGTCCGAGGCGCGGAGGACGATGTCGTAGCCGTCCTTCCCGCGAAGAAGGACCTCGTTGAAGATGCTTGTCTCGGCGCTCCTTTTATAAACAGGAGTCTCAAAGCGTTCATCGACGTGCCGCTTCACGGCCTTCCTGAGACGGAACGCCCTGCCGAATTCTCCCCTGTCCGTCGAAAGGACGTAGGGAGAATCCTGCAGCAGGACCTCTCCGCGGAAGGTCAGCGACAGCCTCAACTCCCCGTCGAGCTCAGCCTTGAGGCAGACGTTCCCGTCGGGAGAAGAGACGCTGTAGCTCTTCCCCGCGCCCGCCAGGGCCGACGCGAGGAAGGCGGCAAGGATGATGAAGCACCTGCGCAGCATTACTTCTTAGGCTTTTTGGGGCCGACGCTCACGTCATCGATTCTGAAGACGCAGCCGTAGCCGTTCTGGCGGAAGCGCAGGGAAAGATTCTCCTTGTTGGGAAGGGGAGAAGTGCGGCGGTACATGAAGGTAAGCTCGGAACCCTCGTCAGTGGGAAGAGGTTCGAAATCGAGCTCGGTCCAGCGGAGACCGTCCTCGGACCATTCGACCACGAGGTCGGTGCCGTCGAAGCGGCGGACACCCTTGAGGAGAGCGAAGCCGACGACGGGCTTCTTGATATCCATCGTGTTGATGCCGTTGATCTGGAAGTAGCAGTTGTGCTTGTCGGAGATGCGGACATTGCAGCTGCGGGAGGCCTCGTTGCCGAACTGGGTCTTGTAGGAGGCGTTCTTGGGGGTGGCGCCGGTGTACTGGATTTCGGCGTCGCCTTCATAGGTGAACTTGCCGCTGTAGCGGAAGCCGTTCTCCTCGTTGAGGTCGGAAGCGCTCATCATGACGGGGAGCGTTCCCATAGTTTCTTCGAATTCCTGAGCGAAAGCAGGAACGGAAAGGCAGGCCAGGACGGCCGCCGCAAGGATTCTTGTTTTCATTGCTTTATAATTATGTTTTTGGTAAATCCGTTGGTCTTCAGATTATTCGGGCTTATGCCCTTCCCATCGACGGTAACGCCGTCGAAAGTGACGTTCTCGACAAGGTGTTCCCCGTCGTAGCCGAGTACCTGGACTGCAGGGTTCGAGACCCTTTCCGCCCGGATGTTCTCGAAGAGGACTCCGTCGATACGGCCTCTCTCCTCCGAAGAGGACCAGACCGCCTTGTTGATCCATAGGGATATCAGGTTTTTGCTTTCCTCTATCCTGATATTCCTGAACACGACGCCGGAGACCTTCGCGTTGTCACAGTGGTACACCCTGAGGCTCCACTCGCGGCCCTTGTCATGGATGATGTCGTTGTCTTCGAACACGACGTCGGAGATGTCGTGATTGATCTCCGCGCCGACGCTGAGGGCGTGGGCGACTTCGTTCCACAGGACATTCCCAGTCACGCGGATATTCTCCGCGGTGCCGCCTGCGCGGGTCGTCTTGACGACCACGAGGTCGTCGAGTGTCCTCACGAAGCAGTTCTTCACAGTGACTCCGCGGCTGTTGCATATGTCAATTCCGTCGGAATTGGCCCTGTAGCCGAGGATCTTGACTCCGTCGAGCACCACGTTCTCGGAATTCTTCACAGGCACGGTCCAGACGGAGGCGTCACGAAGGATAATTCCTTCGACTGTGATGTTCTTTCCGTTGATATAGAGAAGATTCGTCGTCAGCGTCTCGCAGAGCGAGCCGTCGATGATGCCACGGCCGCAGACCCTGATATTGTCGCCGATAAGCGACACTACCGGTGAATACGCCCCTCCTTTCTCCCTCTGGAACATCTCCCCGTAGAGCACGGCTCCGGGGGCGAGGTAGAGAGTCTGCCCCGAGCGCACTATTATCCTTGAGACATAGTGCTCGCCAGGGCCGTAGTAAAGGACATTCGGATCAGTCGGAGAGGGCACGTCTTCCTCGCGCGCGTTCGTGAATATATGGAGTGAATGAATCTCGTCGCCGTTGACCTCGAGGGTGAGCCTGTCGCCGGGAGCGGCCTCGAAGCTGATTTCCTTTCCGCTGACCTGCGGAGTGATTCCGCGGGAGGACGGAAGGACCTTCGCGCTTCTGACCTCGGAGGCGACTTTCACCTTAACAAGGGCCGGAGCGTCGATATCCGCCGAGCAGAACGCCGCCTTCTCGAAGATGTCCTTCGATCCCTTCTTGTCGTCCATCCCTTTCATTCGGAGAAGACTGTCCGCCGGGGAGACCCTGAGGTCGTACACCGTGACCTTCTTTCCCCCGACACGCACGTCAAAGGAGGATTTGCATTTTGCCCGGACGGGCAAAAGGACGGAAAGCATCAGTATGAGAGCAGCGATCCTTTTCATTTCTTCACGAATCTTACGGCGTCCATCACCACGATTCCGCTTTCTCCCTTGTTGGTAATGACCACCTTAAGAGGTTTCTTGGGATCGTGGGTGAATGTGCCAAGACTATGCCAGTAGCCACCGTCCGCGCGCGGACTGACCGTCATGTCGACCGGGCAGTGGTGCGCACCCTTCTTGTCGAAGACGGTGACATCGGCGTTCTTCGTGCGGTTGCCGGAAGGCGAGTACATTATCTGCACCTCATATTTCCCCTTGCCGGGAAGCTCAGGCTTGAAGACGGCCTCGGCACCGCCCTGCGGCCTCGCCGGCTGGAAGCGGTAGTCGTAGTTCATGAACGGTCCCTGGCTGGTGGAGTGCTGCCAGACAGCCTCTCCGAGACCCAGGTCCGCATCGTCCATCACCACGCCCTCGAATTGATCCTTCTTCAGGTACATGCCGAGCGGAGTCTTGAAATGGATGATCTGCTTCTGCTCCCTGAGTTTCTTCTGCAGGGTCTTGACGTCCACATCCTGGACCGCCACTCCGCCGCTGACGGCAAGCGCCGCGGCATCCGCCGCCGCCTGACCGAGCATCATATAGACGGGCTCCATGCGGAGCGAAGCGCAGATGACATGCGAGGCACTCATGCAGACAGGGACAAGGAGGTTGGTGCACTCCGATTTCCTGGGCGTAATGGCGCGGTAGGGGATTTCATACGGCCGGTAAGGCGTGTAATCGAAGTTGCCCTCCTCAAGGTGTATTCCCCTCTTGTTGACGACGGAAGACACTATGTGGCAGTCGAGGAAATAGGACCCGATGGCCACCGCGTCTTCCTTGGTGGGATTCTCCCAGGCGTCCTGCTGGACCATTATATATTCACCCCTCATACGGCGGCCCTCCCTGATGTAGAGCTGCCAGGGCCAGTTGCCGTTGTCGGTGAACTCGTCCGCGGCGAGGCCGTAGCGCTGCGTATCCTTGCGCAGGGCTTCCGGCACCCTCGGGTCGTGGCCCAGGAACCACAGGAGGCCTTCCTGATAACGGCGGTGGTAGAGGTCGATGGCCTCACGCTGCGCGTAGGTGCCCTCCGGATAGTTCCAGGAGGCGTTGATAAGGTCCATGTGGTTGAGGTCATACTTCTGGTTGGGCAGCTTGTAGAGGGTCACCATCTGTCCGAAACGGGTGGCACCGCGGCGCTTGATCCTGTAAAGGACATTGAAATACCTGTCCGGATCATAGCCCTCGGGCTCATAGAACGGCACCTGATTGTCGGGGTTGTCCGTCACGATGAGCCTGTAGACATAGGCCTGCGACTTGGAGTCGGCCGAGCCTTCCTTCGCCTTTTCCTCGAAGATTATGTCGAGGGGGTATTTCGCCGCGACTTTCCTGACTTCGAGAAGTTCTTCAGGAGTGTAGGTGCGGAAAACCTTGTACTCGGAGACTCCGGCGGATGACTCCCCGAAGGTCTCGCGGCCCTCGCGGCCGGTGAGGTAGCTCACCCCGGCCTGCGCCATCAGGTCCCCCTCGTAGGAGCAGTCGATAAAAACGGGCGCGGAGAAGACGTCTCCGTTCTCCATCGTAATGGAGACGATCCTGCCGTCCTCAACCTTAACGCCGCCTTTTTCCTGCAGCCTGGTGTGGAGAAACACATTGACGCCGGCCCCGGAGAGCATCTCGTCGAGGATATTCTCGGCGATTTTGCACTCGAGGGAAATCTGCATGCGGTGGGGCGTCCCGTAGTGGGCACCGACCTTGCGGAGGAACTCCGCGGTGTAGCCGCCGACAGTCGTCGCCCAGCCGATATCGACGTTGCCGATACCGCTGGTGGTGAGACCGCCGATGTGGCCGGTGCGCTCCAGAAGGGCCACGCTGAGCCCTTCCTTCGCAGCCGTATAAGCCGCTATCGCACCCGAGGCGGTGCCGCTATAGACCACGACGTCGTAGCTGCCCCCCTGCGCAAAAGCGGAGAGGGTCAGCACTGACGCGAGAATTGTGAACCACTTTTTCATTGCCCGATGACTTGTGCCTTTATGGAAACAATGATGTAGCATGGCTTGTCGTTCGGGACGGCATTCTGCCCTGTGAAGGAGTCCCTGCTGCCTTCGATCATCTCAAAGCGTACTATGCCGGTGCAATTGGGACAAGTGGAAGCCGGTCCTGTCTTGAAGAGGAAACAATCTCCTGCTTTGTAATTAATCCAGTCGGGGTTCGTTTTGCCCTGTACGACGTAAGACTGGACGGAAGGATCCAGAAGGTCGGAGACGGTCACATTGTCGAAGTTGAACGAGTAAGCACTGGTCAATTTCTTGATATATGTACCGTTGCGACCTCCCCATTCGGAGTTCGAAGCGCTGAGGACGGGTATCTCGGTAGTACCTTGCTCGTTTACGTAGGTAAACCAGACGGGATCCTGACCTGCACGGTCCTCATTTGCCTTCATAAGGCGTGTACCGTTGTCGGAAGCGCCGCCGTTGTTCCAGGCAAAATAGAAGAAATCGATGTTTCGCCTCTGGGTGGTATCCCAGAAATCAAACAGGGAGTAGGTCTTGAAATCACGGACGGAGAAGAAACAGTAGTGCTCTCCCGGGTATCCTTCAAGGATAAGCGGATCCTTTGTGTTGCGCTGGGCGGCAATCACGATGTCTGCGCCGTAGCGAAGATTGACAAGAGTCGGGATATGCACCGTAGCCGCATGGCCGAGACGATCCGTCGCGATAAACTCGAGGGCATGGCTTCCTTCGTCGAAGGATTCAGCTGTGAAACTGTAATCCACGGAGAAATCCGAAGAAGCATCATAGTACTCGATGGCAAGACGATTCCTCACATCGGCCCCCTGGATGTCTTTCGTGAGTTTTGCAACCTCGATATTTGCAAGACCTGTCTCCGCTTCGACATGGAATGTGAAACTGCGTGAATCCGAAGCCTTGACAAAGACAGGCTCGACAACGGTTTCGCCTGTCGGCGTCATGACCGGCGCCGGCGCCGGAATATACTCGACGGGAAGCGTTTCAATTTTTATCTTTCCGTTGACGTCTGTCGCGGAGACCTGAAGTCCGCGGTAGCCTTCGAAATACGTGAGAGTCTTGGAGAAAGCGTAGGAGGATTCTCCGGCATGAAAGGATGGCTCGAGCGGGACGTCCACTATACCGTCGGAAGTGAACATGGACACGCTGACGCTTGAGAGGGCCGCCGGTGAAGTCACGTCAAAATTGGTAACGATCTCGTTAGGGTCCTCATTACGTTCGTCGATATGGATTTTCTCCAGCTCGAAAATGATGGTCGGAGCCGGGAGGAAAGGCGTGATGGTGACGGGGATTTCCACGAAGGCTTCACGGGAAGCCTTGTCGACGGCTACTATCCTGAGAGAAGTGATGTTCTCGTTCCACGAAGGGGTTTCCTTCATCGAATACTGGTGAATATCATGGAACTCCGTGACCTCACTCAGCAGCGTTTCCTCCTCTGATTCCATCTTATAAAGGGAGACGCTGCGAAGGCCGGCTTCGGAGAACACTACGCATACGACCGGAGTGTTGTCCACCCTGTTGAGATCCGGATTTATGCTCTCGTACATCAATTCGATGACAGGCGCGGCCATTCCGGAATAGTTTCCTTCCTTTTCCGAGCATGCGGCAAGAGAAAGGACAGCGGCGCAGAATGCAAAAAATATCTTTTTCATACCTGTATCCTGTTAAAAGGGTGATTCGTCAGTGGCGGTCTTGCGGAACATCGCGTAGTCGTTCATTATGTGGATGAAGCCGTTGGTCGGCATAATGTTCGAAGCAATGCTGCTCGCCTGGCGGCTGTTGAAAATACTTCCCTTCTCGTTGGCGACAATGTTGCCGTTGGAGATGGGGTAACCTATGGAGTTGGAAGAGGATTTATTGACCTTCAGGGTCATAAGTCCCCACTCCCCGTCCAGAAGCGTCTTCACATAGATAGGCTGTACCGGAAGTTTCTGGTTGAGGGAATGATACTCGCCGATGACGATGTGATACTGCAGAAGCCTTTTCACCTGCTCAACGTCTATGGCTGTAATGTTCTCCACCTGGGCATGTACGTTTTTGAAGTTGGCGAAGGCCGTGTTGTTGAGGAACAGATATGTAAGAGTCCTGTCTTCCTGGGTGTAGAGGTCCTGAAGGCCGGTGTATTCGACCGCCTTGACCATCTCGGAGAGGTCGCTCCGGGTCTGCATGAATTCCCAGGCGTTCACTCCGACGTGGGGGTCAAGCGGCTGGCTCTTGTACTTGTAGTCCTTCTGGACCGTAAAGCCGTTGCAAGCGGAAAGGGCCAGAGAAATGGCTGCAATTGCTGCTATGTGTATCTTTTTCATAAGGCTGTCTCAATTAATAACCGGGATTCTGCTCGTAGGCGCCCTGGCAGAGATTAATGACGGACTGGTGGATGGGGAAGAGTTCCTCCCTCTGGTCCGAAAGCCCGTTAATGGGGTTCATCACCTCGACGGCGCGATGGTTGCGCACGAGGTCGAACCAGCGCTTGCCCTCACCGACCTGTTCGATCTGCTTCTGGTCGAGGATATAGTCGATAAGTTCGTCGCGCGAGCTGAAATTGCTCACGGAAGGTAGCCTGGACGAGACACCTGCACGTTCAAGCACGAACTGAACAGTATTGAGGGCATCCTGCCATTTGTCGAGATTGGCCTTCACCTCGGCCTGCATGAGGAGGACATCGGTGTAGCGGTAGATTGGATAGGCCACCTGGCAGTTGATGTAGTCCTGATAGTTGACCCTGGTTCCGTTGGCCATATACTTATGGACCTGGTAGCTCTCGGCACTGCTCTTTGAGGGGCAGAGATACTGCTCGAAGCGCTTGTCGACAGGAGCCCTCGCCGCGGCGTCCTCGTAGATTTGCTGGAGTTTCGGGGAAAGGACCACGGTCGAACCCTGGCCCATCCCGCATCCGAGGATGCTCCAGATAAGGGAGTAGTTGTTGAGGCCGGCCTCGCCGATGTTCTGGTGGATAACGAAGATGAACTCGTTGGGGTCGCCATACTCGTCGACAGTCGGATTATTGTCGCCGTCCTTATTGTTGAGGGCCTCGACGAAGGTGTTTTTAAGAGCGACAATGTCCTTCTGGAAAACAACCTTCGAATTGGTGATCGCTGCACTGGGGCTGCCGTTTGCCGCCATGAAGCGGTCGATGGTCGCGTCAGCTGCGTCCCACTCGCCGAGCCACATCTGGGCGTCGGCAAGGATGGCGTAGATTGCGTTGCGGCTTATGCGCTTGCGCTCCACGTTGGCTGGATTGATGAGGGACTCTGCCATTTCAAGGTCGGGAATAATAACATCCCTGAGGACTTCGTCCATCGGGGTACGCCCCTTGACCTCGGCTTTCTTGAGGTTGTCCACAGGCTCAAGGTACACCGGCACCGCTCCCCAGACCCTGACGGCGTAGAAGTAGCACAGAGCACGCATCGCATAGGCCTGAGCGAGATAGTCGTTCTTGAGGGCCTGGTCGGTGATGTCGGCATCAGGAATGTTCTGGATGGCGAAATTGGTGTTGCTGATGACCTTGTAGAGGGAAGTCCAGTTGGTGGACGGAAGGTCCGTCGTCATCTGATTCAGAAGGAGTTTCGAATACTCGGAAGGAAGTTCCTGGTAGAGGACGAAGTTGTCCGAACGCATTTCTCCCCAGGAGAACCAGTTGCTGCGCAGGGCAGTGCGGAAGGAAGCATATATCTCGGCGATGCCGGCATTGACATCCCTCTGGTTCTTCCACATCTCGCTTGCGGGGACCTCGCTTATCGGATCCACGTCAAGGTAGCTGCAGCCGGCCGTTGCAATGCCAAGGAGGCCGGCAAGTGTAATATTGAGGATTCTTTTCATTTTTCCTACAGATTAAGCGTGAAACCGAGACCTGCTTCGCGGTTGCGGGGGAACCGGTTCGTGTCCATTCCTATGGAAAGGGCGCTGTAGTTGGAGAACTCCGGATCGTAGCCGCTGTAGGCCGTGAAGGTGAGAGGATTCGTGACGTACACGTAGAAAGCGAGTCCGCGGAGCTTCATCTTCTGAACTACCGTCTGCTTCAGGCGGTATGTGAGGCGCACATTGCGGATCTTGAAGTAGGAACCGTTCTCGATGTACCTGGAATTGACGCTGCGGTCGTTCTGGAAGCTGTCAGCGAAGGGACGAGGGTAATCGACCTCGTCGCCCTGGCGGACCCAGAAGTTGTCCACCCAGCCAACGGTAGGTGTAGTGCTCCACGCGGACATCGAGTTGCGGTCCTGATTGTAGCGGGCAAAGTTGTAGATCTTGCCGCCGAAGGAGAAGTAGGAGGCTGCCGTGAGAGTGAACTGTTTGTAGCGGAAGGTGAGCGAAAGACCGCCGGTGAGGAAAGGCTGGGCGTTGCCGAGGATCATACGGTCCTGGTCATTGATGATGCCGTCCCTGTGGTCCGGATTTTCGTCCCAGTTGATGTCGCCGCCGCGGAACGGTACACCGCTCGGGAGAGTCTTCTGGCGGACCTCTCCGCTGTAAGCCTGCCCGTTGAGGGTGTATCCCGAGAAGACTCCTCCGTCGAAGACGGGAGTCAGCTGCTGCCAGTCGGGAGTGAAGGCGTTTGACTCGTCATAGGCGAAGACTCCGAGATTCCTGTAGCCGTAGAAGTCACCGAGAGGGCGGCCTTCGGAGATATACCAGTTGTCGGAGTGGATATAGGCTGTGTGGTTGGCAAGCTCCACGACCTTGTTGCGGCTGTAGGTGAGGTTGGCATCCAGATGGAGGTACCAGTTCTTCTTGTTGACGATAGTGCCCTTGAAAGCGAGTTCGACTCCTCTGTTGTCTATGGCGCCGATGTTCTTGCGGACGGTATTGAAACCCCACTCCTTGGGGATCTCGTAGTTGGCGAGGAGGTTGTCAGTGTACTTGTCGAAGAAATCGACCGTGATCTGGAAGCGTCCCTGGAGGAAGCTCAGGTCGAGACCGGCGTTGAGCTGGCGCGTGCGCTCCCAGCCGAGGTCATTGACGGCGATTCTTGAAGCCGTCACTCCGGCGACGCCATCGTAGATGCCGCCCACAGCATAGCTGAGCTGGGAGTCGAAATCGCCGATAGCCTCGTTTCCTGTGAGACCGTAGCTGAAGCGGAGTTTTCCGTCGGTGAGTTTTATAGCCTTCATCGCGCCGCGCAGGAAACGCTCGTCGGAGAAACGCCATGCTGCGGAGACTGACGGGAAGAAACCGACTTTCCTGTCGGAAGCGAAGCGGGAGGATCCGTCGGCACGGACATTGGCTGAGACGATGTAGCGCGATTTATAATTATAGGTAAAGCGCGCGAAGCCGGAGAGCATCCTGTGCCTTGTCTCGGTGGAGCCGGTAGCAGTGAGGTCGAAGTTGGCCGCGAAGGCGTTCATCGTCCAGACGGCGTCGGTCGCGGAATCCTTGCCCTTGTAGTAGTCAAGTGCAGTCCTCCAGCTCTGGATGGAGAATCCGGCCATTGCGGAGATGTTGTGCGCGTCGCCCACCGTGTAATTGAAGTTGAGGTAGTTCTCGTTCATCAGGTCGAAGGTCAGCGTGGTGCGGTGCTCTCCGTTATTGTGGAGGTACTGGTCGCTGAGGGCCGTAGGACGCATATAGGTATAGCGGACGAGGCCGAAATTGGCGTTGAGGTTGGTCGTCCACTTGAGGTAGTCGGTAAACTTGAGGTCGAGGTACTGGAACAGCGAAGCCCTGAAGTACTCGTTGAAGTTGGTCTGGAGGCTTGCCGCGAGAGGACTCATCCCCCAGAGCGTACCGATGAGGGTGCCGTCAGGATAATGGGTCGCGAGGGTCGGCTTGCGGGAGAGGATGCTGTTGAGGTAGCCAGCCTCTTCGACACCGTCCTTCTTGGCGTAGCTGACATTGATCTTGGTGCCGAGGGAGAGGACCTTGTTGGCGGTATAGTCCGCATTGAGACGGAGGGAAGCCCTGCGGAAATTGGTCTTCTTGATGATACCCTGCTCGTTGTAGAAGCCGCCCATCAGCATATACTTGAGCTGTCGGGAAGCGCCGCCGAAACTGAGGTCCACCTGGTCCTTATGGGCCAGGCGGTAGGCCAGCTTCTGGTAGTCATTGTCATTGTTGAGGAGGGCGTTGTAGGGGTCGCCGAGCTGTGAATTGAGGATATTGACCACGGCCTGCGACACAAGTCCGCTGCCCTCTCCTTCAGCATACTCGAGGTAGCCCTTCTGCATGTTACGGTACTGGTTGGCATTGATCTGCGGAAGCTTGTGGGTGAGGGTCGCGAAAGAGTGCTGGTAACGGATCTCGAGGACAGGATTGCTCTCATTGCCCCTTTTCGTGGTCACGAGGATGACTCCGTTGGCGGAGCGCGCTCCGTAGATGGCGGCCGAGGCGGCGTCCTTCAGGACCTCGATAGACTCGATGTCGTAGGGGTTGATCTGGTCGATGTCCGTCGTGGGGACTCCGTCCACCACCCAGAGGGGGCCGACGCCGGCGTCGTTCATCGTGGAAGTACCGCGGATGATGACGGAGGAGCCTTCACCGGGCTGTCCGGAACCGGACGTGACCTGCACGCCGGCGGCCGAGCCCTGGAGGACGTCGAAGACGTTGGTCGGCATCTTGTTTTCGATGTCTTCCTTGGTCACTGAGACGATGGAACCGGTGATGTCCCTCTTTTTCGTCGTGCCGTAGCCGATGATGACGGTCTCGTCCAGGACGTCGGAAGCATCTTCCAGAGTTACGTCGAGCCTGTCGCCGACGCCCGCTATCCTGTCGGCGTCCTTGTAGCCGAGAAGGCGGAACTGGATGATGTCCTCCGGACCGGTGATACCGATCGAGTAGTTACCGTTCTCGTCCGTAACGACGCCCTGCTTGGTCTTGGCGTTGATGACGGCTGTGCCGGGGAGCGGCCCCGGGAACGGCTCGCCGGCGTTGACCGTACCGGTTATGGTACGGACAACCCGGTTGTCTGTTTTCTTGGTCTGGGCAAAACTGTCCGCGATTCCCGCCGACGCCGTGAGCGCCGCGATGAGAAGAACGGACAGAACCCTGGATCTGGTGGTCATAAGGTTAATATGTTTGGATATTTGTATCAAGCCATTCGAATTTCTCGGTGTATGCCTTCTTCAGCCTGGCTACGGCTTCCGGATAGCTCAGGTCGACATCGCCGTTGGTCGTCCTGGAAATAGGCCACATCGCTATGTTAATCGCGTCGGAGGCCACAAGCGTCGCGGCCACCTCGTCTATGTATTCCGGTATTTTGGAAAGGCCCTCCCTGTATTCCGCCCAGTGCGCCTTGGCGAGACGGCGGAAGGAAAGGTCCTTGAAAAGCTGGCCTACGTAATACTTGGGACCAATCGCGACGTAGTTGTACCTGTCCTTCGGCATGAAAGTGCCCCAGTCGAAGTCCCACACAGGACCAGCAACCAGCCTGCCGCCGATGTCCTTGTGGAAATAGGCGCTCTTGGGCTGGTTGACCTCGGAGTTCTGGCAGAGCTCGTTGACCAGCCACCAGTCCACCCAGGATCCCATGTCTATGTACTCCTTCCAGTCGCCGGCAGCGAAGGACGTTTCATCGTAGAGCGCCTCCTCGAAGGCGTTGACATAGTCTTTCATGTAGGCGAACTGGGCCTCGTTGACCTCGTCCGGATCCTTAAACTGGATGGGGACGTCGTGGATGGTGGAACGGAATTTAAAGGCTTCGTCGAACCAGGCGTCGCATTCCATCAGGTAGCCGCCCGTTATGGCTTCGCCCTCGGTGGCGTCCTCGTCAAGTTTCGCGATGTTGACCCTGGCCGCATCCACCTTGATCTGCTCGCAGAGGTAGTAGTTGCCGATGTGCTCCCCGTTGAGGACGAGCTCGACAAAACGGCCGGATGGGGTCCAGGCCAGTCCGGTGCGGCGGGAGACCTCGAACGCGACGTCGTTGCGTATGAGAGTGCGGTCCATCCAGTTGGCGAGGAGGCACCACCTCTTGTGCTTCGGCATCCCGAGGATCTTGCCCTTGGAGTCGAGCTTCATCGCATACGGCTTCTTGGGGAACTGGGTCCAGGTGCTGTTGCCGCGGCCTTTTACGCTGAGGCCGCCGCTGTAATCAACGCTGCCGTCGGGATTGTAGACGGTCACTGTGGCGCCCTCCATCCACACTTCCTTGGAAGTGATCGGAGCCGCATCGGGGGTATCTATGACAACAGTGGGGAGACCTGTGCCAATCCAGCCGAAAGATTCTCCGCCGGCGCCCTGCTCTTCTTTCCCGGGCTGCTCGACAGGGTCTACAGGCTCTTCAGGCTCTTCCTGAACGGCCTGAGGGGCCTTGTGACAGGAGAACAAAACAGCCGAGACGACAATAAGGGCTGAGAAAATCTTGTGCGCGCGCGTTGTGTTCATTAATCATATGATTTGAACGCAAAGCTAAACCGCGGCTGTTAACAAAGGGATTAACGAAAGAATTAATGCTCGGAATTTTTCAGGAAAGAAGTGAAATCTTTCGAAAATTCCTCGCCCATAATGTTCTTGTATTCACTTGTAAAACGTTCGAAGACGGCCTTTGCCGTGCCCACCCTTCCGAGGGTCACGAGGGCCTGGCACTTGCTGCGGACGGCATCCTCGTCAAGCGTGTCGAAGAGCAGGCGGCAGTCGGCTACCCTCACAGCGAGCTCCGGATTCGCTGCCGCGTCATCCGCCATGGAGTCGAGGCGGGAGAGGACAAGGTCCGTGTAGCGCGCTTTGGCGGAATCGAGCCACTCGTAGTGGTATTCAGGAAGAAGAGGGCCCCATGAGGCGGTCCGGAGCGCAAGGGAGGCGTCCTCGCCTTCGATGCGATGAATGGCGACTATGTAGTCGCAGAGCCCTGCGCCGTCCTCGATGCGCCATAATCCGCCGTCCTGCGCTATTGTAATTTCACCCACCTGCGAAAGGAGGACACGCAGGCGGCTGATGTTGACGCCCTTGTTGTTGTTGAAACTGCTGTCGGACTTGTCGTCCCAGAGGAGCGACTTGAGTTTGGCGTTTGAAACGCCTCCCTTGTGGACAGTGTAGATGACGAGAATGGACAGCAGCTGGACGAGGATCGGGGAGAATTGCGATGCTATGTCGTTAGAGTCCCTGTCAATCACGTGGAATCCGCCAATGAGATAGACACCGGGCTTCTTAGGGACTTCCTGACGGGGCTGGAAGTCAGTCTCGTCCGGACGGGAGGCCGCGCGGCGAAGCCTTAGAAATGCCAGGGCCAGCAGGATGGCGGCCGCTATCATACCGGCCACAAGAGCCCATATAAACTGCCCGCGTACACTCGCTTCGGAAGTCTCCGGAGCAGCGAGGACAGGGAAAGCGACTGTCCAGACCTCGGCCCTGGAGACTCCGTCGTCGCCTGCGAAGGACACAGTTGCGACAAGTGTCTCCCTTTCCCTGTCGAATCCGAGCCTTGCTTCGGAAGAAACATCATTGAACGGATACGGTATGGCGTCGGCGAGAGGCTCGGCACTGCCGTCCTCCGGATTGAAACGCCATAGCTGGAGAGAGGAGTCGTGGATTTCGGGATTATAGAGAAGAGTATAAATCCCCTCTTCCGTAAAGACAAGGTCCTTCGCCGGCACTTTCTCCCCGAGAATTTCATTCTCCCAGAGAGTACGGGAGGAAAGGGTTACGGGATCCGTCTCGACGAGGCTGTCGAAAAGACGTACGCCAAGCTCCTGACGGCCGGACTCGTTGCCCTTGCCGCCGAGGACGTAGATCTTGCCGTCGCTGATCCCGGCCCCTGCGAGATACCTCGGCTCGACGCCCTCGAGGGTGGATGTACAGACTGCGCCTATATCCTCCGGGCTCCAGACACGGACCGCGTTGGAGTAGCGGTGCTGCCCGTAGCCGAAAATTTCGATGAATTTCCCGCTGTCCTTAAGATACAAGGTGTTGCCGTGGAGGTAGGTAAATGTCCTAGTGCGGCCGTTGTCCTCCTCCCACTCGCCGGAGGCTGCGTCATATCGCACCAGCTGCCCGCGCTCGGAGTCCGCAAGTGCGAGCTCCCCTGAAGGAAGGACGACGAACTGGCTGCAGGAAAGGGGAATTTTCATCTTTGCGCCGAACTTCCGCACGGTAGTCTTCGCTGACGGGACATCCACCGTGGCGACCTGCCCTTCCGAGACGAACCAGACCTTGTCGCACCTTTCAGAGAAGCAGGCGTAGGCATTGGACGGCTGCTCCACGGTGGCGATTTTCACCCAGTGCTTGTTGCGCTCGCGCATAAAGACGGGGTTGACCGCCCTAATGCTCAAGCCATGCCTCGTCGTGAGGTCACTGCTGTCGTTGAGCATCCAGGCGATGCTCCTCCTTGAGTCGGCCCTGACCTGAAGGTCCGCCAGTACCATCGGTGCGACGTCCGAAGTCGCATAGCCCGCGGCGTCCACCTTGCCGAAGAAAAAGCGCACCCTGTGCCGTTTCGCCTTGTATGCCGTGCGGAAGACCTCCCGCGAATTGGCCACTATCGACAACTTCCCGCCGTCTTCGTAAAAACGGAGATAGAGGTCCTTCCACTCGTGGATGTCCTCACCCTCGTCGTAGATTGGGACGATGTTGTGGTGATCCGCCGTCGCGGAAATAGAGGGATTGTCGTCCTCGGGCGACATGATGAGGTCTATGGGGAGAAGGTCGTCCAGCGCTACGCGGCATATATAGCCGAACGAGCCCATATCCCTCTCTATCTTGAGGGAGAATGAGACAGTCAGGGAGTCGGAAAAAGTGATCCATTCGTGGTTCCCGGCGGGGAGCACCAGCGATGTCCGCTGCTCCGCCGGAACCTCGTATGACATAAAACGCATACCGTCTCCAAGCCCTGCAAGGGCCTTGAGCGGGAAAAGGACGAAAAGCAGTATGGCGAATATGCGGTTAGTCATATCGTATCGTGTGCAAGATACGAAAAATATCTATATTTATGCCCAAACTTCTGTCCTGAAATGAAGAAACCCGTCCTCGTCCTGCTTCTGCTAAGCCTCTGTGCACAAGTCTTTTCACAGGAGTCCCTGCGCATTTTCCCGTCCGGTACACTCTATTCGGCCGGAGGGAATGTAACAGTGTATCCCGAGGGCTTCGTCCTTGAAGCAGGTCAGAAACTGTTCATCGACGGAGAAAAAGAAGCCGTGCTGCGTCCCGGCGTCAATGTCGTGACGCTTTCGGACGGCTCCCGCCTGGCGGAAGACACGGTCCGCGTCGTCGCCGCCTCCCCTTCATCCCGTCGCCTCAGGGTGCTCTGCATAGGAGAGAGCACGACCGCGACGGTAAGCCGCCACCCGTGGTCCGGCAGCACCGACGACGGCTGGAACTGGGTGTCGATGATGCAAACCCGGGCCGCCCGGGACGGAGCGGACATCGTCTGCCTCGGGACGGAATCGCTCACCGGACAGGCCTCCTACACCGCCCACGGCGGCTGGTCGGCCTATACCTTCCTCAACTGGCCATGCGCCGCCAAAATCGATCCTCACGCCCCGTCCCACTTTTTCAAAGCCGAAGCCATGTGGTACGCCCTCGGCCTCCGTTCAGTGACCGGAGAACCCTACAATGGAGAAACACGGCAGCACGACCTGATGGCCCGCACTCCCTTCGGCAAATACCACCCCGACGGCGACGCCGTCCTTTGGAATTTCGTCCGGGAAGTGAGTGGCACCCACGGCTATCCGGAGTTTACCGGAAAGGGGAAATACAAAGGCTCGGCAAAGCAGATCGCCGCCCTGGAAAAATGGACTCTCGCCCTCGCCGAGAACCCGATCAATGAATTTTACAGCCTCGAGGCCGCACGAAGCGGAGACTGCGCATTCTCCCTTGAGACGTACCTTGAGCGTTACCGCACCATGGACGACAACGGGATCCGCCTCCCGGCCGTTTCGGAGAACCCCGCCGGGGAAAGGGTCCGCGGCAGCGACGGGAGGTATTACACCATAGGCAGCCGCATCGTGACGCGGGCCCTTCTGAAAAAGGTTTCGGTGTGCTCCCCTACCCACGTAGTCGTAAACATCGGCATCAACGACGGCGACAGCGGGACTTCGGTCGAAGCTGCCGCAGGGGCTCTCTCAGCCCTTATGTCGTGCTTCGGAGCCCTTCCGTGCGCCCACTTCGTCAACCGCTGGCCCGGCGCCTGCAATCCGGCCCTCTGGGGGCCGTCCTTCAAGCCGAGACAGTATGGCATCAACGGAAACAACACCCGTGTAATGGCCATCCTGCGGCTCTTCCGCGAATGGGCTTCAAGACGCCCGGAGATCGACCTTCTTGACGTCTGGCACTGCCAGGACCCCGCCTCGCAGCTTGAAGAGAAACTGCAGGACGGGGTCCTTGTATGCGACAAGGACGACGTCCACACCGGATTCTCCGGCCAGATGTCGTCCTCGCTCCAGGTCCTCGGGTGGCTCTATTCTAGATAAAGTCGCGGAGTTCCTTCCAGGGTACTGTGACGGAGATGACGCCGAGATAGTAGGCGCCGATCTCGTAGGGCTGGTAGTAATAGGTTATGCCCTTCTTGCCGAGCTCGAAGCAGCCGTTAGGCGTGATATCCTTGACAAAGAGGCCCTCGTACTCGTCCGAGCCCTCCGGGAAAACGTCCAGAAGGTGCTTCCTGAGCCCCTCCGTCAGCGCTTCCTCATAGCCCTCGGAGAAGATTTCCGACTCGCTCACCGCGTCTCCCGTCTTCGCGTCGAACACTATCGGGGAGAGTCCCTGCACGCCGTGGGCGCCTCCCGAGTAGGTGTAGTACTCGGTGATATAGGTGAGATAATTCCTCCAGCGGCCACTGAAATAGCCGTAGGTGTTGTTCTCCCAGCAGTAGAACTCCTTCATCTCATCCCCCGTGATCTTCTCCCTGTCCGTCCTCCAGAATTCGAGATTCTCGGTGCGGTAGGTGTCCTCGAGCGACTCCACGAAGGAATCGACCGTCGTCTTCACGTCCGACGGGTCGGAGTCGAGGTCTAGGGCGAAGGAGAGGATGTTCGACGTCATCAGGGTAAGCACGCTGTCCTGAAGGCCCCCGACAGGGTAATCGATAGAAATGTCAATCGAAATGTCGGGCTTTTCGACGCCTTCTTCCAGCGGATAGCTGATCGTGACGGCATAGTTCTCCGTCCTGGGTAGACGGGAGCAGCCCGCCGCGAGGAGGGCGGCAGCGGCAAGCATTGTCAGTATCTTCTTCATATGGGCGTTAAGGTTCTGGGGCAGCTAGCGTTTGGGGATTTCGAAGACGGTGTCGGCGGGCTTGCGGGTCACGATGTCGGACATCGTGTAGGTGTTGACGGTCCCGGAGAACTCCTCCATCACCAGCACCACCGGCAGGCAGTCGCTCTTGCGGTAGGTCACGCTGATGCGGGAATATCCCCTCGCGGCCTTCTTCCGGGCCGAGACTGTCACGATGTAGTTCTTCGCCTCCTCGGTCACTGTGAGGGCGCCGTCGTTCTCCTTCGCGACGTCGCGCATCATCCCCCTGATGCTGTAGAGCAGTGAATTGCGGAGGACTCCCATCGCGGGGGTCTTCGAGCAGTCAAAAGCGTTGCCGACGTCGCTCCCGCGGCGGATATACATCATCTTGCCGTTGATGACGGTAAGGTCCGTCGCCGGCGAAGAGTACTGCATGCGCAGCTTCTCCGGCGGGACGAAATACATCGCCCCTTCCATATTGATGGTCTTGCCGGAAGCCTTGATAAAGCGGGACTGGTCGAAATGGCTCTGGGCGGCGGGAAGCGCCGCGTTGGCCTTCTCTATCTTGTCGAGTATCTCGCTCTCCGACGCCGCGGACGCGGCAAGAGGGAGCAGAGCGGCCGACAATATCAGGAACAAACGTCTCATACCCTAGAAATTGAAGGTCAGGCCGGTCCCTCCGGAAGCCGTGGGGCCGAAATCGAAATAGGCCTGCTGCGGCTCTCCGATGGAGTTGCAGTATTTGACGGTCTTGCGGAAACCGTGGTCTCCGACGCACATCAGCACGACGCCCGTGACGGTCATCGCGGAGGTCACGAGGCTGACATAGCCCGGAATCTGGGCCTCCTTGCTCATGTTCGACCAGAGGTCATCGACCGCCTTTTCGCCGAACGGAGCCACAAATATGGTCCCTACCAATGCCGCCAGGAAATAGGCGCCGCCCCAGCAGAAGCAGATGGCGGAGCCGGTCACGCCTCCGCAGAGGAAGCCGACGCCGGTCCAGAATTCGGTGTTGTACTTGTCCCACTTGGGGTTGAGGTCCTCGCCCGATACGTTGGAGAGCAGGGAGCGCCTGAGGTCGGCGGGAAGCTTGTAGCCGTCTATCGCGATGGTCGTGCCTTTCTTCACAATCTGGCCCGGGACCCAGTTGACGGTCCCGTCCTCGTTTACGATACCTACAGGTACCTCTTTTTCTTTTTTCGGCTCCTCCGCAAAAGCCGCGGTCACGGCGAGAAGGACCGATGCAATCAATAAAACGATCTTCTTCATGTCTTTCATTTTTTATGCAGCGGGGCTCACCCCTGCATATTCGATGCCGTACAAAAGTAGCAATTTTTTAAGGAATATGATTATATTTGTGGGGAACGCGCGCCATGCGCCCGTAAACAGTCGAACCATAACCTTTTATATTATGTCAATGATTATCACCGTCTGCGTTGTCGCCCTCGTCGTCATCCTCGTGCTCTGGGGCATCAGCGTACAGAACAAACTCGTCAAGGCCGACGAACTTTCCAAGAACGCCCTCCGCCAGATCAACGTCCAGCAGATGAGCCGCTACGACGCCATCAAGGCGCTCGTCAAGCTGACCCGCGAGTACTCGGCCCACGAGAGCGACACCCTCAAGGGCGTCATCGAGGCCCGCAAGGTGACCTCCAGCCCGTCCCCGACCGTCGCCGACATCCAGCGCAACGAGCAGAACCTCCGCGCCATAACCGCCCAGATCTCCGCCGTCGCCGAGCAGTACCCCGACCTCAAGGCCAACCAGGTCTATCTGCAGACGATGAACGACATCAAGGGCTACGAAGAGAACGTCCGCCTCTCCAGGATGACCTTCAACGACACCGTGACGAAGTTCAACAACCTGGCCCGCATGTTCCCCGGCTCCATCGTCGCCGGCATGCTCGGCTTCCCTCCGAAGGAGTACCTCGCGGAGGAAGCCTCGAAGGCCGACTTCCCCGATTTTTAGTAGTCCCATGCGGAGTTTTCTGACAAAGGCTGCGGTCCTCGCCGTCCTTATTCTGCCATGCCTCGCGGCCCCCGCGCAGGAGATCCGTTCCATCCGGACCCTCTGCGAGGTCTATGCCGACGGTTCCGCCGACGTCTCCCAGATCTGGAACGTCAACGTCGTCTCCGGGACCGAATGGTACATCCCCGTCGGCAATCTCGGCAAGATGACTGTCGAAGACCTCCGCGTCTATGAGAACGGCAGGGAGTTCATCTCCGAAGGCCGTTCGTGGGACACGCACCGCAGCATCGACGAAAAAGCCGGCCGCTGCGGCATCCTCGAGAAAGGCTCCGACGGAGTGGAGCTCTGCTGGGGCCAGGGCAGCTACGGGGACCACGAGTGGCTCGTGACCTATCACCTGACCGGCCTCGTCCAGAGCCTCAAGGACTCCGACGCCTTCAACTACATGTTCGTCAACCCGGGCCTTGTCGCGACCCCGCAGTATGTAAATCTTATAATCTCCAACAAGACCGGCGGCCCCGCATGGACCGAGGAGAACGTCCACTTCTGGGGCTTCGGCTACGAAGGCGAGTGCTGGCTCGAGGAGGACGGTATCGCATTCGAGTCCGACGGCAGGGTTGAGAGCATGATAGCCCTCGTCCAGTTCGACAAGGGGCTCCTGTCGCCGACAGTGGAGCGGGACATCAAGTTCGAAAAGATGCGTAAGAAGGCCTTCAAGGGCAGTTCCTACGCCAAGGGATCCGGCATCGATTTCGAGACCCTTCTCATCATCCTCGCCCTTCTCGCCGGAGCCTTCCTTATAATATTCCTTATTGTCCGAGAGATCTTCCTGAAGGCGACAGGCGCTATCTACAAGCCGAAGATCTTCGGCACGCCGAGGATCGACGGCTACTTCCGCGAAGCCCCGTTCGGCGGGAACCTTGCCGCCGGCTTCTATGTCTTCAACAACGCCTACCGGACCATCTTCCACCCCGAAGCCTCCAAG
>CADAXR010000011.1 GCA_902791945.1 uncultured Bacteroidia bacterium | reverse complement strand
ACGACGTAGTCGCTCCCGCAGAGGCCGAGTTCGGGGATGACCTCGGCGCCGGGGGTCCCGGCGATGGCGTGGTCGCCCCAGAGCTTGAGCTCGCGGTCGATGCCCTTGAGGTGGGCGTCGTTGCAGAAAATGACGGGGACGCCGGCCTTGCGGGCGGCATCAAGGAGTTCGGCCGTCGCGGGGACGATGTCCCTCGCACGGTCGCATCCGAGCGCTCCGGTGACGAAGTCGTTGAGCATGTCAACGACGAGGATGGCAGGGTGATTCAGTTTTTCCATAATTATTTCTTAAGCTCCTGCTTCCACTCGTCATCGACCTTCACGAGGTTTATCGTCTGGTCGTCCTCAGAACCGTCTTTGTAGGCAACGTGGACCTTGGCGGTCGCCTTTTCACCGTCAATCTGGATGTCGGTAATCTTGTAGTTGTCGATGCCTCCCTTCTTGTCAAGCTCGGAGGAAAGTTTCTCCTCGAGCATGCCGGCGAGCATCTTCTGGTCGGATTCGCTGATGTTGAAGGTCGCGGCATAGCCGTCATAGTCGTGCTTCTGGATAGCCTCGAATGCCTTCTTGATAACGCCTTCAGGGCCGTTGGACTTGGCGCCGCAAGAGGAAGCGAAAAGCGCCGCGAGGGCGATGGCTGCGATGGTAATGATACGTTTCATAGCTGTAAGATTTTAAAATTTGTAATATGGTTTCATATCCTTATATTCCAATAAATGCTCGGGGAGGATCACGTCGCCGCCTACCCCGAGGACGTTGATGTGGCGGCGGCGGCCTTCGCTGAGGTCTGTGCCGTCCTGCAGGTACAGGCGCCAGACGAACTCCGTGCAATAGACCTTCGACGAATCGGCAAGGTCATACCCGCCGTCGAAAGCGACGCTGTCCCTCGCGGCGCGTATCGCTTCTGCGCACATCCTTTCCGGGTCGCGGACTCCGGGACGCACCAGGCAGCCGCTGCAGGCCCTGTCCGGGGAGAAGAACACCTCTATATCCTCCAGCTTCACCCTGTCGAAATCGCCCTTGTACTCCGGCTCCGCCGGCACTGCATGGGCGACTTTCCACTTACCATCGTCGCGGACTACGAGCCCAACGTGGCTGTAGACCCCTTCCTGCTCGGCGGTGGTTACTATACGGCTGAAAACGCCCCGGCCGCACCGGAAGGCGAGGTCTCCTTCCTCAATGCCATCTTCCGGAATCACCCTTTCCTTTCCTTCCGAACACGAAAGGGCAAGAAAAATCAAGGGCAACAGCAGTATGGAAACTCCGGTCCGCATACCCAAATGTCAAAGATATGCAATAAATAAATCCTTTGCAAATGTGATAAAATTTCTCCAATTGTGTTGATATTCGGCAATTTTTGATATTTTTGCATTTATACGGACAACTTGGACAACAAGGTATTATGAAAAAACTCATCGTCATCCTCGTCGCAGCGGCGGCAATGCTGCTTTCCGCGTTCAATGCCTCCGCCCAGGACATCATCCTGACCCGCGACAGCCAGATCATCACCGCCATCATCAGTGAGATCAACCACAACGAAGTAATTTACAAGGCCTACGACAACCAGAGCGGCCCGACTTACAAAATCGCCATTTCCCAGGTACAGAAAATCCGCTTTGCCAACGGCATAGAGCAGAACTTCGCCACCATGGCGACAATCACGACAGAAGCGCCCGCCGAGCCTGCCCCGGCGCCTCAGCAGCCCTCATATAATTCCGGCCCGGTAGCAAACACCCCCATCGTCGGCCATATGGAGCACAGCCACGGAGATTTCGAGCTCAACGGCAGAAGGATCTATGAAGGAGAGTACCACAACTACTTCAACGCCGACGAATACAGCACCATCAACGGCGCCGTGCGCCAGAGAAACGCCGGTAAAGGCCTCCTCATCGCCGGTGGCGTCACGACCGGAATCGGTATCCTCTTCACCATCCCCTGGTGGATATTCTGTATGGAGGGTGACTACGACTACATGGCCTGGGCATTCGGAATGACCGGATTCACACTAATGGGCACCGGTATAACCCTTATGACAATCGGCTCCCCTCTCTACTGCGTCGGCAACTCCCGCCTCAACTGGGTCGCCGACAACTACAACCAACGCAACGCGATGACCTTCAATGTCGTCGCCGGCCGCAACGGCTTAGGCCTTGCCCTTAAGTTCTAGAAATTATTAACCCCTTCAGCAATATGAAAAAGATATTTGCAATCCTTGCCGCAGCGACAGCGATGCTGTTCTGCGCGTCCAACGCTTCCGCCCAGGACATCATCCTGACCCGCGACAGCCAGATCATCTCCGCAGTCGTGCTCGAAATCAGCGATGCCGAGATCGTCTACAAAACCTACGACAACCAGGAAGGTCCCAACTACAGGATTGCGACCTCCAACGTCCAGAAGATCCGTTTTGCCAACGGCACCGAGCAGGTGTTCACAGCCCCCGCTCCCGTGCAGCAGAATGTCCCTCAGGCCTTCCAGTCCGCGGACCGTCAGGCCTCGTATAACCCCCAGGCCGCGACCCCGCGCGTGACAGGCCACATGGAGCACACGGGCGGCGACTTCGAGGTTGGAGGGAGCCAGATCTATGAAGGCGAGTACCGCAACTATTTCAACGCCGACGAGTTCGAGACCGTCAACGGTGCGCTCCGCCAGAGGAGCTCAGGTAAGAGCCTCCTCATCACCGGTGGCGCCCTTACCGGCGTAGGTATTGTGTTCACGGCGGTAGGCGCAACGACTATGTGGGATTGGTCCGGCGACAACTACTATTATAACTCCTGGTCAGCCGCCCTCTACTACAGCGGCATCGTCTTCCTCAGCGTCGGTGTGACCGCGATGACCGTCGGTGCTCCCCTCTTCTGCATCGGCAACGCCCGCCTCAACTGGGCTGCGGACAGCTACAACCAGCGCAACGCGATGTCCTTCAACGTCGTCTCCGGCCGCAACGGCCTCGGCTTAGCCATAAGGTTCTAAAGACCACGCACTTCAAAAAAAGAGACTGGCTCTATTTGAGTCAGTCTCTTTTTTCTGTCTTGTGTCGGTTTTTACTTCACGAACGGCAGGGCTTCCAGGAAGCGCTTGTACTGCTCGAGGGTGGCGCGCTTGGCGCTCTGGTAGAGGGCGCCGGTGGCGTCGCGGACGCCTTTTTCAAGGGAGTCAATCTCTACCTGGAGCTGCTTGATGGATTCGGTCTCCTGCTCGGAAGGGGTGTAGATGATGCCGAAGGCGCGGAGGAAGCAGCGGCCCGTCTGGCGGGCGGCGCTCTCCATACCGTCGCCGACGAGGTTCGAAAGCCCTCCGACCTTGCCACCTTTGCCGTAGATGCCTTCAATCACGGCGACCTCGGCGTTCGACTCGTCAAGGACCTGTGCGAGAGCTGTCACGTCGCCGGTCTTGGAGACGCCTACGACCGAGACGAGGAGGGTGTATTTAGTGTTCTCGAAAGGGGCGGCTTCGATGGCGGCGCGGCGGAGCGAAGTGTTGAGCTCCACGATGAAACGCCGCTCGGCCTCGGCCTTGCCGTCTTCCCAGGCCTTGTCGGTGAGGCTGTAGGCCTCCTCGCTCATGCCGGCGACGGTAGCGCCTCCCCAGGCGAATTTCACACTTATGCGATTGACTTCAGAGACTCCGTCGAGGCTTCCGGAAGCCACGGAGGGAAGATTTTGAGCGGCGAGCGAAAGAGGGAGCGCCGCGGCGAAAAGAATCAGAAGTTTTCTCATAATATTTCTGTCAGTTTTGATTTCCGGGGCCCTTCTTTGCAATATTCACGCCGAATTGATTATCTTTGCAGGTAATCAACAGCCAAACACCTATCAGATGAATATCGACTGGAAGAAAATATTGTCCAACTGGATAGTCCGTAACGTCCTCTATGCCGTGCTGTTCCTGACAGTGCTCCTTGTGACGGCCTCCATCTTCCTCAACATAGCGACCCGCCACGGCAAGACCGTCGAGGTCCCCGACTTTATCAACATGACTCCCTCCGAGGCGGAAGCCGCCGCATCTAAGGGCGGAGTCGCGATAAAGGTCGCCGACTCGGTCTTCGTAAGGAGGCTCGGCGCCGGCGTCGTCTTCCGCCAGAGCCCCAAAGCCGGCGCCAAGGTCAAGAAAGGCCGCCTGGTCTTCCTCACGATCAACTCCATCGTTCCCAGGACGACTACAATGCCGAACCTTGTCGGCTATTCCCTCGTCCAGGCCAAGGCCGAAATCGTCAACCACGGTCTTTCGCTCGGACGTCTCGAGTACGTCTCCGACATGGCGACCAACAACGTCCTCGCCCAGAAATGCGGCGGCAGGGTCATCGCTCCCGGCAAAAAGGTCATCGCCGGCTCAGAGATAGACCTCACAGTCGGCCTCAACTCCTCTGACAGCAGGACTACGATCCCCTACCTTTCCGGAATGAAGTACATCAGCGCGATGGACGCCATCCACGACAGCTATCTCAATGTCGGCCGCGTGCGCTTCGACGAAGGCATAAGGACCTACGCCGACTCGCTTGACGCCGTCGTCTACAAGCAGGACGGTCCTCCGCGCGCCTCGCGCACGATGGGCACCCCCGTCGCCATCTGGCTCACCAACGACCTCTCAAAGGTTCCGACCAAATGATCCCTCCCGGCGAGATCCTTCCGGAAGAGGAGCAGCAGGAGATGTTCGAGCATTTCCGCCTTGTCGTGGACAAGGGTCAGGAGCCGGACAGGATAGACCGCTACATCGCGACCCACCAGGAAGACACTTCGCGCCACAGGGTGCAGCTCGCCATCAAGGCGGGCTTCGTCCTCGTCAACGACGTCCCCGCCAAGGCGAGCCTCATCGTCCGCCCCGGAGACATCATCCGCTTCGTAATGCCCTACCAGAGGCGCGGCGTTGAGATTCTCCCCGAGGACATTCCCCTCGACATAACATATGAAGACGACGCCCTCCTTGTCGTCAACAAGCCCGCCGGGATGGTGGTCCATCCCGGCCACGGCAATTTCTCCGGGACCCTCGTCAACGCCCTCGCCTTCCACCTCGGCCTAGGCAAAGGCTCCGACGAGAGGATGGGCATCCTCGTCCACCGTATAGACAAGGACACTTCCGGGCTCCTCGTCGTCGCCAAGACGGACGAGGCCCAGATGTCCCTGGCCAAACAGTTTTTCGACCACACGACAGAAAGGCTCTACACGGCCGTCGTCTGGGGCAATATAAAAGAGGATGAAGGCACTGTAGAGAGCTACATCGGCCGCGACCCCAACGACCGCCTGCGCTTCCGCAACGTCGACGACCCGGAGAAAGGCAAGCACGCCGTGACGCATTACCGCGTGCTGGAGCGCTTCGGATTCATCACGGTCGTGGAGTGCCGCCTCGAGACGGGCAGGACCCACCAGATCAGGGTCCACATGAGTTCCATCGGGCATCCACTCTTCAACGACGCCCGCTACGGCGGCAGCGAAATCCGCTCCGGCACCATCTACGCCAAATACCGCCAGTTCATCTCCAACTGCTTCACGCTCTGCCCGCGTCAGGCGCTCCACGCCCGCACGCTCGGCTTCACACATCCTTCTACCGGCAAACGGATGTCCTTCGCCGCCCCGGTTCCCGCCGACATGACCGCCCTCATCGAGAAATGGAGGACCTATGTCTCGTCGATGAAAGAAGAATTTTAACTTTTCTCATTAACTTTTCCTTCCGGACGGTTTCTTATTTGCAGAGTGTTTTTACGGAATGGACATTTTTCTGCATAAACGGACGCCCGCCGTCACCTTCGAAGAGGTAATACGCGACTACGAGCAGCCCCTCTACTGGCACATCAGGAGGATGGTCGTCTCCCACGACGACGCCTCCGACGTCCTGCAGGAAACGTTCATCAATATATATAAAGGGCTCCCCTCGCTCCGCGAAAAGGCCGCGCTCCGCAGCTGGGTCTACAGGATAGCGACCAACGAGTGCATCCGCTTCCTTTCCAGAAGGAAGGAGCAGGCCCTCACTGAAGAAAACGCCTTTCTCGCGGAGCAGCTCGAGAGCTCGCCCGGGGTGGACCTTTCCGACGGGGCGGCCCTCCGCTTCCAGAAAGCCCTGCTTTCGCTGAGCCCCCAGCAGCGCACCGTATTCACTCTCCGCTACTACGACGACCTCAGCTACGAGGAAATCGCGGAAGTGACAGGCAGTTCGGTAGCGACCCTCAAGGTCGCCTACCACTACGCAAAGGAAAAGATCAAGAACGCAATTATAGCATAAAGCCATGGAAAAGGAATTTGAAAACATCGGCAAAAAAATGCCCTACACCGTCCCGGAAGGCTACTTCGATGCCATGCACGTGAAGCTCTCCGCCATCCCGGCGAGGCAGAAAAGGGTACTCGCGTTCCGCTGGATTTCAGCGGCCGCGGCAGTCGTCCTGGTCGCGTCGGTGGCATTTTTCACCTTCCGTTCCAGACCACAGGAGACCCTCGTTTCGGACATCCTGGCCGACTATGAGCAGTTCCTCTCCGACGAAGAGCTCGACTCCTGGGTCGATTTTTCAGACAACGACGTATTCCTCGATTTGATGGATGAATAGCAGTGTATAACCCTCCAAAAAAGAAAGAATTATGAAAAAGATGATTACCCTCCTCGCCGTCCTCGGTGTTTCGGCAGGAATCGCGCTCAGTGCGCAGCCCCGCAAGGGCGCCCCTTCAGAGAATGGAAGCGCCGAACGTGTCCGCCCCTCAAGGGAGCAGATCGTTGACGCCCAGTGCGCAAGGCTTGTCGAAGAGCTTGCTCTCGACGACGCCACCGCCGCAAAGTTCTCCCCCGTCTTCAAGGCCTACAAGAACGATCTTTTTGCCGTGAAGAAAAAGTATCATCCCGTGAAGCAGAGCGTTGAACCCGGCGCCGCACCCGAACGCAAGACCGACGCCGAAATCGAGAAGATGATCCTCGACAAATTCGCTGAAGGCCGCGAGCTGATCGACGTCAGGGAAAGCTACTACTCCAAATTCAAGGCTTTCCTCAACCCCCGCCAGATCCAGAAGATCTACGAGCAGGAGAAGAAGACCGGCGCAGGCATGAAGCACGAGCAGATGGCCCGCAAGGGCGGCGCCCCCGGCGGCATGCACGGCCCCGGCAATGGTGGCCGAGGCCCCGCCTCCGGCCGAAAGTAAGCCGCGATACACAACGAAAAAAGAGACTGACCCGCGTCACGGGTCAGTCTCTTTTTCTTTGTGCTCTCCGGGGCTATCGCTTCCAGGTGAAGCGGATGTCGACGGGGATGTTCTCGAGGGCGAGGGCCTTGAAGTCCGCCTTGAGACCCTTGCCGATCTCGGTGTGCGAGGCGGCGAAGGTGCTGGCGAACTCATAGTCGCCGGTCGCCTGGGTCTTGAGGATGAGGGCGCCGAGATCGCTTATGCTCTGCCAGGTGGCGTCATAGTCGATCTTGTATTTGCCGTCCTCGCCGCGGGCGATGGCGTTCTGCTCCACGAGGTAGTTGTAGATCATCACGTTGGCACGGCCGGTGGCCTCTTCGGCACCGAAGCGGGCCGAACGGATGACGCTGGCGACGAAGGTCGTGAGAGCGTCCTCACGGGTGATGAGGGCGGAGATCTCATCGCGGTCGATGAGCTCGCAGGCGAGATAGGCGCCGAGGACGTTGTCCTTGGCTTTCTCCCAGGTCTCGGCCTCGTTGCCGAGGGCGTCCTTAACGGAACCGTTACCATTGACTGTCTCCGTGACACCGAGTCCGTGGGCGACCTCGCGGAAGACGATGTTCCAGTAGAAAGCGTCGGCGTCGAGGTGAGGCTGCTCCTCGTGGGTCAGAAGGACTGAACCGAGAGGGAACACGGTCGTGTTGAACTTCTCCTTGATGATGTTGGAGAATAGGATGGTGCGGGTGCCCTTCTCAGCCTGAACCTTAGGGTCGTGAGGCAGGTTGACGGCGATGACCTTGAAGCCGGCGTTGTAGCTTCCGGCGTAGTACATGGCGTCGCAGGCGAAGATGTTCGAGCCGGCGCCGGGCTTGAAGGCGTGGTACTCAGCATCGCCCGGGAGGCTCTTCTGGAGCTCCGGCAGCATGGCCGCGAACTTCGAGAGTTCGTCGGTCTTGCGCTGGTCCTTGAGCATCACGAAAGCGCCGTAGGAGGCCTTGCAGCCATAAAGGGCGTCGTCGGAAGTCTCTGTAGGCCCAATCACGAGGTCCATCTTGCTGTCGGACATCTCAAGCCAGGAAAGGTCGCTGCTGTAGTAGTCGTCACTGCGGAGAGCGTCGATCTTGCCGAGCAGGTACTTGCGTACGCTGGGCTTGATGGTGATGTCCGCGGCGGCGCCGAGGTAGCTGCAGATCTTGTCTATGTTCTCCTTGTAGGCGTCGTGGTACCACACGGTGGAGAGGGTACCGTCAGCGCCGCGGGTCACGAGCGTGTACGGACTCGTCTTCGAAGGGTCGGAGAAGGACTCGAACTCTTCGGCGGTCATGTCGGCGGGATAGAATCCGCCGCCGAGAGGCCTGTGCTCGGGATAGCCGGGCAGGAATGCCTTGCCGTCTATGCGGTCCCAGGGGCCGTAGTTGATGCCGGCGTATGTCCTTGAAGCCTCGTCGGAGAGCGAATCGATCGCGGCCTTGTCGATGCCGTTCTGCTTCCAGAAGATATTGTCGGCCTCATCCGCGGCGAAACGGTAGAGGTTGAGAACCTCCTTGCCGTTCTCGCTGATGCCGGAAAGGTCGGGCTCCGCTATCTCCACGACGGCATACTGACCGACTTTCTTCTCCATCACGGACGTCTGGACGCCGCCTTCATGCTTGTTCTCGAACGGGAAGAGCTTGGTGAGCCAGAAGTAGCCGAGCACGAAGCCGACGACACCGACGATGATGCCGACCTTCGCCATATCCTTAGTCTCAACGAGACCTGTCGAAGATGCGATGGCGTTCGGAGGGGTGGAGATCGGGAACAGCATGGCGATGGAGGCGCAGATCGCGATGAAGGAGATCATCGCCTTGGTGCCGCCGAGGGCCACGAACTGGGCGTTGTTGGCCGCCTCGGGGTCAGCCATACCGCCGGCCACGACAATCAGGATAGGTATGAGAAGGGCCGCGGTCGCGCTGTTGGATATGAAGTTGGAGAGAAAGTAGCACACGAGGCCCGCAATAACGAGCACGAGCACCACCGACATCGTTCCGAAAGGAATCGCGTTGATGAGGACCTTGGCAAGGCCGGTCCCCTGGAGGCAGGTGCCGAGGGCGAAACCTCCCGCCACCAACCAGAGCACGCTCCAGTTGATCTGCTTGATGTCCTCCTTGCCGAAGAGGCCTGTCGCGGTAAACACGCCGAGAGGGATGAGGGCGACGACATTGGAGTTGATCTTGGTCCACTGCTCAGTGGCCCAGAGGAGGATCGTGCCGATGAAAGTAACCCAGACCACCCAGGTCTTCCAGTCGCTCTTGCGCTTGTTCTCGGGGATCTCAAGGACTATCTTGTCGCTCTTGAAGGGGAATATGACCTGAAGGAGTATCCAGGCGATGAAGATCATGATGATCACGAACGGGATCATCCTCATCGACCACTCGCCGAAGGTCACGTCGTAGTTGGCCTCAGCGAGGAACTTGACGGCGGTCGCGTTCGGAGGGGTGCCGATAGGCGTACCGATGCCGCCGAGGTTCGCCGCGACGGGAATCGACAGGGCAAGGGCTATGCGGCCCTTGTCGTCCTTCGGAAGGACGGCGAGCACCGGTGCGAGGAATGCGAGCATCATCGCGGCGGTCGCCGTGTTGGACATGAACATCGAGAAGATGGAGATCACGATGAGGAATCCGAGAAGGACCATCCTAGGCTTCGTGCCGAAGGGCTTCAGGAGGATACGGGCCAGGGTCACGTCAAGGCCGAATTTCTCGGCCATTATGGCGAGGACGAATCCGCCGAGGAAAAGCATCACGACGGGGTCCGCGAAGGAGGCCATCAGGTCCTTGTAGCTCACGAGCTGGCCGAACTTCGGGTCGCAGAAGAAGCCGAGACCCTTGTTGGATACGGTCAGGAGGGAGATCACGATGACCAGCAGCGAAGTCGTCCAGTTGGGGATGATTTCGAATATCCACATCAGGGCGGCGAAAACGAACAGGGCGATGACCCTCTGCTGCACGGGAGTAAGGGCCTCGATGCCGAAGAAAGATGTCGGGACGGCCCAAAGGAAGATTGTGACCAGAAGCACTACAGGCAGGAAGACACAATACTTCAGATTGAATTTGCCTTTTTCAGAAGACATTATAAACTAAGGTTTAAATTTGTCATTTAAGTGGCCGCAAATTTACTTAAATTTATTTAATAAATTGAATAAAATAGGCTAAATTTGTAGCCTCAGAACAAAGAACGCTTATAATATGAAAAGAATACTCTCAATCATCGCACTTGGCGCGTCGCTGCTCTGCGCAACCGGGCTTTACGCCCAGGAGACTGCCGCCGACAAAGCCGCCAGGAAAGCCGCCCGCAAGGAAGCCGTCAAGGATCACCTCGAGATGCACTTCAAGCCCTACGGTTTCATCCGCAGCTTCATTTTCGTCGACACGAGGGCGACCAAATCCCTCACCGAGGA
Organism: uncultured Bacteroidia bacterium; assembly: GCA_902791945.1. Lineage (GTDB taxonomy): Bacteria > Bacteroidota > Bacteroidia > Bacteroidales > UBA932 > Cryptobacteroides. The sequence continues at coordinate 24,246 of CADAXR010000011.1, read as the reverse complement.
CATGTTCTTCTTCCTTCCCCTCGACAGCAAAGAGGTAAACGGGCAGGACATCAACGCAGTCACTTCGTGGAACTTCCAGGCCATCACGACCCGCCTCGGCCTTGACATAAAGGACTACAAAGTAGGCGGGACCAGCATTGAAGGCAAGATCGAGGGCGACTTCTACTTCCTCGCAAAGGAAGGCGCCGCAGCGACCTTCCGTATGCGCCAGGCCTACGTAAAGCTCGGCTGGGACGGCCTCGGCCGCTCCGGCAAGAGCAACCTCAGCCTCCTCGTCGGCCAGACATGGCACCCTATGGCCGCCGACATGGCCCACGGCATCAACCTCGAGACCGGCGCTCCCTTCTCCCCGTTCAACCGCAGCGCCCAGGTCCAGTTCAACGCCGGCCTCGGTGAGCACGTTATCCTCACCGCCGCCGCGATCTCCCACATGCAGTACAAGTCCAACGGCCCCCAGGGCGTGACCAACAAGTACCTTCGCCACTCCCTTCCGGAGTTCTACGCCGGCATCAGCGTCAAAGGCGGCGGATTCCTCGGCAGGGCCGGTGTCTCCATCATGAACCTCAGGCCCCAGTACGGCTTCTACAACAACACCGAGGATCCTGCCGACCCCCTCAACGGCAAGAAATACAACGAGTGGATGACCTCCTTCAGCCCGTTCATCTATCTCCAGTACACCAAAGGCATCTTCCAGATCAAGGCCAAGAGCGTCTTCGCCCAGAGCGGCGAGTACATGCAGCTCAACAACGGCTACGCCGCGACCGCCCTCAAGGACGACGGTATTTCGTATGAATACACCCCCGTCAACGCCTCGGTCAACTTCCTTTCCTTCATGGTAGGAAAGAAAGCCCAGGGCCACCTTATGGTCGGCTACCACAAGAACCTCGGCACATTCAAGGACGTCCTCGCCGACAAGGTCTATTTCAGCGCCAACGGCTTCGCCAACATCGACCAGATTGTCCGTATTACTCCGGGCTTCATCTATAATCTCGGCAAGCTCCAGTTCGCCCTCGAGTACAACTACACGATGGTCCGCTACGGCACTATCACCGGAAACAGGGTCCTCCCCACCGAGAACCTCCACTGGATCGGCAACCACCGCATCCTCACCATGGTAAAGTTCAATTTCTAACCACATATCATGCAGCATAAAGTCATCGACGCCGAAGATGTCGTGATACGTTTCGCCGGAGACTCCGGCGACGGAATGCAGCTCACAGGAACCCTGTTTGCAAACACCTCCGCAGTCTTCGGCAACTCACTTTCAACATTCCCCGACTACCCCGCCGAGATCAGGGCCCCGAAGGGCACGGTCTCCGGGGTTTCCGGTTTCCAGGTCCACATCGGCAGCCGCAAGGTCAACACCCCCGGCGACTACTGCGACATGCTCGTGGCGATGAACCCGGCGGCCCTCAAGGCAAACGCCAAGTGGGTGAGCCGCACGGGCCTCGTGCTCGTCAATTCCGACGCCTTCGACGAGGCTTCCCTCCGGAAAGCGGGCTTCTCGACGGACGACCCGTTCGCCGAAGCCGGCGTCTCCGACAGGAACATCATAGTGGCCCCGATCACGGAGCTCACGAAAGAGAGCCTCGCCGGAACCGGGCTCGACCAGCAGTCGGTCCTCAAGTGCAAGAACATGTTCACCCTCGGGATGGCGTGCTATATCTACAGCCGCCCCCTCGACTATGTCTACGGCTACATCGCCTCGAAATTCTCGAAGAAGCACCCCGAGATGGTGGAGCCCAACCGCAAGGTGGTGACCGACGGCTTCAACTACGCCGCCGCCATCCAGGCGGTGCCGAACATCTACAAGGTGGCCCCTGCGCCCCTTGAGAAGGGCACCTACAGGAACATAACGGGCAACCAGGCTCTCGCCTGGGGCCTTATGGCCGCCTCCGAGAAAAGCGGACTGAAGCTTTTCTGCGGCTCGTATCCCATAACCCCCGCGACCGCGATCCTCGAGGAGCTCGCGCTCCACAAGGGTCTCGGCGTCAAGACCATGCAGACCGAGGATGAAATCGCAGGCATCTGCACGGCAATCGGCGCGGCCTTCGCCGGCCGCCTTGCCGTCACGACGACCTCCGGTCCCGGCCTTTCGCTTAAGTCGGAGGCCCTCGGACTCGCCGTGATGACAGAGCTGCCGCTTGTCGTCGTGGACGTCCAGCGCGCCGGTCCCTGCACCGGCATGCCGACCAAGACCGAGCAGACGGACCTCAACGAGGCCCTCTACGGCCGTAACGGCGAGTGCCCCATCCCGGTCATCGCCGCCCATTCTCCTGCCCACTGCTTCGACGCCGCCTTCATGGTCGCGAAGATTGCGCTCGAGAGGATGACCCCGGTGCTCCTTCTCTCCGAAGGCTTCCTCGGCAACGGTTCCGAGCCGTGGAGGGTTCCGTCAATGGCATCGTATCCGGAGATCAAGCCTCGCATCGCAGAGGCTTCCGACGAGCCTTTCCGCCCCTTCGAGAGGGATGCGGAGACTCTCGCCCGCCGCTGGGCTGTCCCCGGCACCCCGGGCCTTGAGCACAGGGTCGGCGGCCTCGAGAAGCAGCACTCCGGCGCTCTCTCGACAGACCCCGACAACCACGAGCTCATGGTCAGCGAAAGGGCCGGCAAGGTGGCTAAAGTCGCCGATATGATTCCTCCGGTCAAGGTGGACGGCCCTGCGAAGGGCAGGCTCCTTGTCGTCGGCTGGGGCGGCACTTTCGGCCACATCCTCAGCGCAGTCGAGAAGGCCCGTGAGGAAGGGCTCGAGGTGAGCTTCGCCCATTTCGATTTCATCAATCCCCTTCCCGCAAACACGGAGGAGGTTCTCTCCGGCTTCGACCGCATACTCGTCTGTGAGCTCAACTCCGGGCAGTTCGCCTCCTGGCTCAGGAGCACACATCCCGCCCACGAGTATCTCCAGTGCAACAAGGTCCAGGGTCAGACTTTCCTGGTCCACGAGATTCTGTCTTCCATCAAAAACGCTTTGTAGGGTATGAAGTATTCGCAGAAAGATTTCAAGAGCGACCAGGAAGTGCGCTGGTGTCCCGGATGCGGCGATTACGCAGTGCTCGCCGCCCTGCAGAGGGTTCTTCCGAAGGTCTGTGAAGAGAAAGGGATTGACAAGGAAAAGGTAGTGGTGGTGTCCGGCATCGGATGCTCTTCCCGTCTCCCTTATTATATGAACACATTCGGTTTCCACAGCATACACGGCCGCGCCACGGCCGTAGCTACCGGCGTCAAGGTCGCCAACCCCGAGCTCAGCGTCTGGCAGGCCAGCGGCGACGGCGACGCGCTCGCCATCGGCGGAAACCACTTCATCCACGCCATCAGGCGCAATGTCGACATCAACATCATGCTCTTCAACAACCGTATCTACGGCATGACGAAGGGCCAGTACTCCCCCACCTCGAAACTTGGTGCCATAACCAAGACCTCGCCCTACGGCACGGTCGAAAACCCCTTCAACCCCGGAAGCCTCGTGCTCGGGTCCAAGGGCACGTTCTTCGCCCGCAGCCTCGACGTGGACCTCGCCCTCAGCGAGGAAATCATGCTCGAGGCCTCGCGCCACAAGGGCGCAGCCGTGATGGAGTTCCTGACCAACTGCGTGATATTCAACAACGGCATCCACTCCGACGTGACCGACAGGGAAACCCGTGCGGACCGGACCATAGTCCTCCGCGACGGGCAGAAGATGATCTACGGCAAGGACTCCGACAAGTGCCTCGTACTCGACGGCTGGAAACTCAAGACCGCGCTCGTCTCCGAGGTCCGCGAGGAGGACATCCTCGTCCACGACTCCCAGTCGGACAATCTCGGCCTTCAGATGCAGCTCGCAGACATGCGCTGGCCCGAATTCCCGGTCGCACTCGGCGTCATCCGCCGCGTCTGCGACGGCACCTACGACGAGAGGGTCGACACCCAGGCCTGCGACGTGGCCGCCAAATCAAAGATACGCTCCATGGATGAGCTGCTCCACAGCGGCGCGACCTGGGATGTTTAAGACAAAACACTGACTACTAACACTATAACCAAGATGAAAACCAATGACATCATGGCCCGTCTCGAGGCCAAGTATCCCGCAGAGAAAGAATATCTGCAGGCTGTCAGGGAAGTTCTCGAGTCCATCGAGGACGTTTACAACGAACACCCCGAATTCGAGGAGGCGAAAATCGTGGAGAGGCTCGTGGAGCCCGACCGTATCTTCTCCTTCAGGGTAACCTGGGTGGACGACCGCGGCGAGATCCAGACCAACACCGGCTACCGCATCCAGTTCAACTCGGCCATCGGTCCCTACAAGGGCGGTCTTCGTTTCCACAGGGCCGTAAACCCTTCAATGCTGAAGTTCCTCGGCTTCGAGCAGACTTTCAAAAACGCCCTCACGACCCTTCCGATGGGCGGCGCAAAGGGCGGCTCGGACTTCGACCCTGTCGGCAAATCCAACGCAGAGATCATGCGTTTCTGCCAGGCTTTCATGCTTGAGCTGTGGAACTGCATCGGTCCCGACCAGGACATTCCTGCAGGCGATGTCGGCGTAGGCGGCCGCGAAATCGGTTATCTCGACGGCATGTACTGCAAACTCGCCCGCGAGTACAACACCGGTGTTCTCACCGGCAAGGGCCTCACCTGGGGCGGCTCCATCCTCCGTCCCGAGGCGACCGGCTTCGGCGCCCTCTACTTCACCCAGCACCTTCTCGCAAAGGCGGGCAAGAGCATCGAGGGCAAGAAGATCGCAATCTCCGGTTTCGGCAACGTGGCCTGGGGCGCAGCCAAGAAGGCCGCCCAGCTCGGCGCCAAGGTCGTCGCCATCTCCGGCCCCGACGGAGTCTGCGAGATTCCCGACGGCCTCACCCCCGAGATGAACGAATACATGCTCGTGATGAGGGCTTCCAACCGCAATATGGTTGAAGATCTCGCGACAAAGTTCCCCGGCAAAGCAATCTTCACTCCCGGCAAGAAGGCCTGGAGCATCCCCTGCGACATCGCTCTCCCCTGCGCGTTCCAGAACGAGCTCGCGCTCGAGGACGCCGAGGAGCTCAAGGCGAACGGCTGCTGGTGCTGCTGCGAGGTTTCCAACATGGGCTGCCAGCCTGATGCCATCCACTTCTTCCAGCACAACGGCATCCTCTTCGCTCCCGGAAAGGCCGTCAACGCAGGCGGCGTCGCGACTTCCGGCCTCGAGATGACCCAGAACGCAAGCCACATCAGCTGGTCCGCCGAAGAGGTCGACGCCAAGCTCCACTTCATAATGAAGAGCATCCACGAGCAGTGCGTCCGCTACGGCACACAGCCCGACGGCTCCGTCGACTACGTCAAGGGCGCCAACATCGCAGGCTTCATGAAAGTCGCCCACGCGATGCTCGAAAAGGGCGTCATCTAGCTACTGTCAGGGAGCAGGCTGACAACCTTCACCCCTTCGCGGTCTTCGACCGCTCATCCCTCCCAAAGACAAAGTAAAAGCAGGCCGTGAAGCCTGCTTTTATCTTATGCCCTTCGGGCCCCTCCCGCTATCGGCCGCGGGTGGCCAGGGGGATTCAGGTTTGTCAGCCTGCTCCCTTCCTTCGCTATCTGAAGCCGCCACGGCCGCCGTAACCGCCACGACCGCCGGGACCGCCGGGGCCGCCGCCATAGCGCTGCTGGAGCTGCTGGCCGGCTTTGCCGAAATTGCCGAAACGCCAGGTGAAGGAAAGGATGATGTAACGGCCGAGGGTGTTGTTACGGACCTCCTGGTGATAGTTGGAGGCGTCCGTAACCGTAAGGTTCTTCGCCTGGTTGAAGATGTCGTAGCACTTGAGGGCGAGGGTCGCCTGCTTCTTGAAGAGAAGCTTGGAGATCTCGGCGTTGAGAATGTACTCGTTGGGCTGCTTGGTGGCGTATCCGTTGTACCAGTTGAAGTCGAAATCGGCCTTGAGGATTACGCCGCTCTTGCCTATCGTCCAGTTGACGGTGGCTTCGGCCTGGTTGTTCCAGGTGGTGTTCGCAGTTGCGGTCTTGATGGTGTTCCAGGGCTTGGACATCCTTGTGCGCGCACTGATGGTCGCCTCGATGTTGTCGTCGCGATAAGTGAAACGGAGCCTTTCGACGAGGGTAAGGTTGCGGATGATGCTGTTGACGAAAAGGTCGTCGTGGTTGAGATCGCCGTGGACATCGAAGAATCCCGTCCCCGCTGCATTGGTGTAGATCATCGAGCCGTCCTCCGCAAGGAAGTCGCTCATATCGAATCCTGACTTGCCGACATAGCTGTTGGACTTGGTGTACGCGATGCGGTTCATCCAGGAGACCGAGAAGTTGGACTTCGCAATCGGCGAATTGAGGAACATCCGTACGTTGGCGTTGACGGAGGAATTGCCGTTGACGGGCAGCGAATACTGGACGCCGCTCTCATCGTACCAGGAAGCCCTGACGATGGGATTCTGGGTAAAGTCGGCCTCGGCGTTGAGTCTTACGGAGAAGAAGGTCTTCTTGTTGGTGTGGCCGAGTTCGCCGCGAAGACGGTGCGAGAAATACGAGTTCAGCGTCGGGTTACCGAAGGTGACCGCAAGGGGGTTCGAGTTGTCGGCGACGGCAAGCAGCTGATTTGTCGAAGGCTGCGACGAGGAGCCGCGGTAGAAGATACGGACGTCGGTGTTGTCGTTGATGTCATAGAAGAGCATCGCCTGCGGGGCATACTTGATGTCCCAGCCGGAGTCGTAGGATGTCGTCTTGCCGCCGTCGACGGTTGTGTTCGTCGTACGGGTCGGGTGGACGGCGAAACCTATCTGGGCGCGCAGTTTTTCCTTCTGGTAGGCAAGGTTGACACCGCCGACCTGGGTGAGGGCCCTGTTGCGGATGCTGTTGGAGTAGGTCACGTTGCCCGTCTCCCCTTCCCTGCCGTAGCTGCCCCAGCCGGGGAGGAACTCGCCGTCGAAGGCGCCGCTGTCGTAGGTTTTCTTCTCGGATGTGTTGAGACTCCAGCCGAAGGAATAATTGGCCTCGAGGTAGAAGTTCTTGCCGAGGGGCTCTGTGTAGACGACGCGGCCGCGGAGGCTGCGGTTCTTGGCGCCCTGGTCATAGCGCTGGTTGACGATCTCGCTGCCTGCCTCCGCTCCTGTCTCGTCATAAGTCGTGGTGCGCGACTGGTTGAGACCGCTTATGGAGTTGGTCGAATAGGCCCATCTGCCGAAGAAGGAAAGGGTCCTTCCGGGGATTCCGAGTTTCTGGCGGAAGAGGAAGAAGCCGTTGGTGGAGAGATTCCTGTTGCTTCCCATGGAGCTGGAGAAACCTTCGTTCTTCTTCCTGGCGTTCTCCCAGTCGGTCTCGCCCTCCTCGAGAGAAGAGGTCGAGAAACGGCTGCGCTCGTTGAATGTGCCGTTACCGAAGTTGATCTGAGGCTGGATGAGGAGGGATGTCTTGTCCGAGAACTTGTGGTCCAGGCGGAGGCCGAAACGGTGTCCGTGGGAGAAGCTTATGCTGTTGGGGTCGTTGTCAAACTGGCCGTTGATGCTGCGGAGGGTGGAGCCGTCGGGAAGATATGTGTCCTTGAGGCTGTTCTCTTCGACCACCTTGCGGGAACCGTTGTAGAGGTAGTTGCCGGAGAGTTCCATCTTCTTGTCGAGAAGGTCCCAGGCGCCGTTGAGACCGCCCATCCAGGTCGTCGAGATGCCGTTTCCGGTGCCCCAGCCGCCCTGACCGCGGCCCATTCCGCCGCCACCGCCGCCGGAACCGCCCCTCATCGAAGACATCATGCTGCGGGAGAGGTCGTTGAAACCGCGGTTGTTGGTGTTGTTTCCGTTGGCGATGAAGCTTATCTGGCTCTTGTCGGTGAAACGGCCTATCATGGCCGCGCCCTGCCACCTCCAGTCGCCGTACTCCTTCTGCTTCATGGTGGAAGGAAGGTCATGGCCTCCGCCGGCCATCACATTGCCGAAGAGGCCCTTCATCATGCCCTTCTTGACATTGAGGTCGATGACCGTCTCCTCCTCGCCGTCGTCAATGCCGGTAAACTCGGCCTGCTCGGATTTTTTCTTAACGACCTTGACCTTTTCGATAATCTTTGCGGGAAGATTGTTGGAAGCGAGCTGCGGGTCGTCGAGGAAGAAGGTCTTGCCGTCGATGGTTATCTTGTTGATGGTCTCGCCGTTGGAGGTTATGGAGCCGTCCTCGGAGACTTCGATGCCGGGGAGCTTCTTGAGAAGGTCCACGAGCATGTCGTTCTCGGTTGTCTTGAAGGAAGAAGCGTTATAGACTATGGTGTCCTTCTTTATCTCGATGGGGTTTCCGACCGCTGTCACGCCGGCGGCGTCGAGAACCTGGGAGTCAAGGGCGAGCTTGATCACTCCGAGATCCGCATTGTCCTTGTGGAGGTCCATGTCGACGCTCCAGGTCTTGTAGCCGAGCAACTCGGCCTTGACCATGTACTTGCCGGGGTGGACCTTCTCGATGGTCACGTGGCCCTCTCCGTCGGAAAGGGTGTATTTGGAGGCTTTGCTCGCGCCCTCCGGGGTCAGGGAAACGGTCGCGAACCCGACAGGCTCGCCGGAATCGGCGTCCTGCAGCTGGGCTTTGACGGGGAAATTCTGCGCCGCGGCGGCTACTGCCGCAAACAGAAGGACGAAAATGGAGAATGACTTCTTCAAGGACATAACGCTACTTTATTCAGTACCGTTCTTATAGAACGGGCTAACCTGACAAAGTTAATAGAAAATTTGTATTTATTTCACCCTGTCGGGGTTATCCTTGATAAATTTCTCCCAGCCACCCTTGCCTGAAGCGGCGGAGGCAACAGGATTTATTGTCTCATAGTGGTGGCAGAGAGCGATTGCAAGGGCGTCCGTAGCGTCCAGATGCCCGGCCTCAAGTTTCATCCCGAGGGTCTTTTCCAGCATCACGGCGACCTGCTCCTTGGAGGCGGCGCCGTTGCCCACGATGGCCATCTTGGCCTTCCTCGGGGCGTATTCGAACACGGGGATGCCGAACTCCATCGCGGCGATCATCGCCGCTCCCTGGGCACGGCCGAGTTTGAGGATGACCTGTGCATTCTTTCCGTAGAACGGCGACTCGATGGCGAGACAGTCCGGCCTGTAGGTCTTGCAGACCTCGCTTATGCAGTCATATATCGCCTTGAGTTTCTGGAGGTTATCCTTATCTTTCCGGAGATCAAGAATGCCCATGTCAACGAATGCGGCTTTCTTGCCGCTGGTACGGATTACCCCGAAACCAAGCAGGTTGGTTCCGGGGTCTATACCGAGTATGGTCCTGTCGGGGGCCATATTAGCGGATCACGTCGAATCCGGTGTAAGGCCTGAGCACCTCGGGGATGACAATCCCGTCGGGAGTCTGGTTGTCTTCGAGAAGGGCGGCGACGACCCTCGGAAGAGCGAGGGAGGAGCCGTTGAGGGTGTGGCAGAGCTGGGTCTTCCCTGCGGCGTCCTTGTAGCGGCAGTGGAGGCGGTTGGCCTGGTAGCTCTCAAAGTTGGACACCGAGGAAATCTCAAGCCAGCGGCCCTGGGCTGCGCTGTAGAGCTCGAAGTCATAGGTAATTGCAGAAGTGAAGCTCATGTCACCGCCGCAGAGACGGAGGATCCTGTACTTGAGCCCGAGTTCTTTCACGAGGCTCTCAACATGGGCGACCATCTCATCGAGGGCGGCGTAGCTGTCCTCCGGCTTCTCGATACGGACGATTTCGACCTTATCGAACTGGTGGAGACGGTTGAGGCCGCGGACGTCCTTGCCGTAGGAACCGGCCTCGCGGCGGAAGCAAGGCGTGTAGGCCGTCAGCTTCTGCGGGAACTGTCCCTCCTGGAGGATCACGTCGCGGAAGATGTTTGTCACAGGGACTTCGGCGGTCGGGACGAGATAGAAATCGTCGAGACCGACATAGTACATCTGGGCCTCCTTGTCGGGAAGCTGGCCGGTGCCGAAACCGGAGGCGGCGTTGACCACCACCGGAGGCTCGACCTCCTTGTAGCCGGCCGCTGTGTTGCGGTCGAGGAAGTAGTTGATAAGGGCTCTCTGGAGCTTTGCACCCTTGCCTTTATAGACAGGGAAACCGGCTCCGGTGATCTTGACTCCGAGGTCGAAGTCGATGAGGTCGTACTTGCGTGCGAGCTCCCAGTGAGGGAGGGCGTCGGCGGGCAGATTGGGCTCCGGACCGCCCATCTTGACAACCTCGTTGTCCTCGGCGCCCTTGCCGGGCTTCACGAGGTCGCAGGGAAGGTTCGGAAGGAGAACGAGGGTGTCCTGCAGGACCTTGGCGTTCTCGTCAGCCTTGGCAAGGAGCTCGGCGCTGCGGGCCTTGAGGGCGGCGACTTCCGCCTTCGCAGCCTCGGCCTCATCCCTGCGTCCTTCCTTCATAAGGCCGCCGATGAGGGCCGCCTTCTTTTTCTGTTCGCCGAGAAGGGCGTCGGACTCGGTCTGGAGGGCTTTCCTCTCGTCGTCGAGGGCGATTATCTTTTCGACGGTCTCGCGAGCGTCAAAATTCTTGACCGCGAGTTTCGCGATGACTCTTTCCTTTTCGTCGCGTATTGTTTTCAGTGTGAGCATAACTGATTAATTTCTATAAGGACAGGGGACTTTGCACTTATTTCAGATGCAAGTCCCCTGATCCCTGTTCCACAGCAAATCCCTTAGTTCTCGAACGGAATGACGGAAACAAAGGATTTGTCGTCTCTTTTCTTCGTGAATTTGACGGTGCCGTCAACGAGAGCGTAAAGGGTGTGGTCCTTGCCCATACCGACGTTGGTCGAAGGGTTGTGGACGGTGCCCCTCTGGCGGACGATGATGTTTCCGGCTTTCACGACCTCTCCACCGAACTTCTTGAGACCGAGACGCTTGCTCTGCGACTCACGACCGTTCTTGGAGCTTGACTGACCTTTTTTATGTGCCATAATAAATTCCTCCTGGAGATTAAGCGATAGCGTCGATGCGGATCTTGGTGAGCTTCTGACGGTGACCGTTCAGAGTCTGGAATCCTTTGCGACGGATTTTCTTGAAAACGAGGACCTTCTTTGCCTTGGCGTCGTCATCGACGACGGTAGCCTTGACAGATGCGCCCTCGACATAGGGGGTTCCTACCTTGACGGCGTCGCCGTCCTGGATAAGGAGCACTTTGTCGAATACGACCTCTTCGCCGTTCTTCGCCTGAAGGCGGTTGACGAAGATTTCCATTCCAGCTTCCACTTTGAACTGCTGGCTTGCAATATCAACGATTGCGTACATCTTGAAAAAACTTTTTCAGTTTGCGGCGGCGGGCGCCCTTCATCTTCGAAGGGTCTTTACAGGCCCGTAGACCAAAATTAATCGGACGGAAGGCCGTCCACCCGGACGCTTGAAAGGGCCGTCCGAACCCCTGGAGGCGGCATTACTGCTCGTCCATAAGCTTCATGTGCTGGACATAGATAGCCTTCTGCATAGCCATTCTCTTCTTGACGGACGGCTTCTCAAAGTTCTTGCGGGAACGCATCTCGCGGACGGCTCCGGTCTTCTCGAACTTCCTCTTGAATTTCTTCAGGGCCCTCTCTATGTTCTCACCCTCTTTTACAGGTACTATAATCATTTCGCTTACACCTCCTTTTATTTGGGGCTGCAAAGATAGAAACTTTTTCCTTAAAACAAAAAATATTTTCACCTTCCGCCCCCGATTCCGGGTTGAGGGGTGCTACTCTCTATCGAGCGTCCCCTTCCCTTTGTCATTTCGAGCACAGCCTCCCTTTGTCATTTCGAGCGCAGCCGGGATTGGCCTCCGCCGCCCCAACGCAAATTTCGGACTCCATCCCAATGTGCCTTGGAAGCCACTGGAAGGCACACAAAGATGGACTCCCAGCCGATTTTGCATAGGAGTCCATCCCATTATGCCCCTCATCCCCGTCAGAGCCCGCCGAACATGGACTCCGATTTTCGGGTTGGATGCTTTTGCTCATCTGCTGCCCCTGGTTGCAATTGTAAAACAAAAATGTTATATTTGGAGGTCAAAAGTAGCATTATGGATTCTCCTTTTATATTTGACCGCCCCGTCACGGGGAAAAATTTCATAGGACGCAAGAAGGACTCGCAGATTCTGCAGAACCTTATTCTCCAGAATGAGAATGTCGTTATCTCCGCCCCGGCGAAGTCGGGCAAGATGTCGCTCCTGGAGCACACGCTGTTTTCGATGAAGATGACGGGGACGCAGTTCCTCGTCGGGCAGATGTCCGCCCTAACGGTGAGGACACTCGCCGATTTCATCTCGAAATACGGCTCCGCGGTGATGAGGATGGTCGCTTCGACTCCGTCGGAGTACGCCGAGATGGTGGCCCGTTACCTTCAGGGGACCCATATTGTCTTCGACCAGGACGCATTCTCCGACAGCGGAGAACCCGTGTCCTTCAACTGGGAGCCGGACGAGAACGACCTGATCTCCATCCTCAGGATGCCTTATTCCATAGCCCGCGACAGGGGCGAGATGATGGTAATGGTCATCTCAGAGTTCCAGAACATAGCCCTTGCGGAAGGAGACGACCTGATCTTCGGCGCAATGGAAAAGGTCATGAAGGAAGCCGCTGAAGAGAGCCGCAAAATGTTCTCCAGCGTATTCATCGGCTCGGGGGTCAACGCCATGAAGGATATATTCCGCCACCGGCGCTATTTCTACCGCCTGACGGAGCCTCTCGAACTCTCGGAGGTCGACGAAAAAGAAATCGCGGAGCACCTTGCCAAGGGTTTCCTTTCCGGCGGAAAGGTCATCGACAGGGAGCTCCTTGCCGGCACCTGCCGCCTTTTCAAGTGCAACCTCTACTACCTGAATATGTTCGTCTCCATCGTCGATGCCCGCGCCAAGGGATTTATCACCGAGGCGATGCTGACGGAGGCGCTTGCAAGCATTATCGCGATCCACGAGGCCCGTTTCGCCGCCACCATGAATTCCCTCACGACCCACCAGGTCAACCTCCTGAAGGCCATCATCGAGGGCTGCACCCGCTTCAGCGGGAGCGAGGTGGTGCGCCTGTATGCCCTCAATTCCTCCGCCAATGTAAAGCGGGTCAAGGACGCCCTCATGAAAAAAGAAATCGTCTCCTTCGGTGATGACGACAGTCCGGAGGTGCTTGATCCCCTTTTCGAATATTGGGTACGCACGGTCTATTTCGGTAAAACGGCAGAAAAATGAAAAAGAAAATTGCAGTCCTCACCGGCGCCGGAGTGAGCGCCGAGAGCGGTTTCGCGACCTTCCGCGACAGCGGCGGCCTCTGGGAGAAATACGATGTCCAGGAAGTCGCCTCCATCGAAGGCTGGTATCGCAACAGAAAACTGGTGCTCGAGTTCTACAACGAGCGCCGGGCCCAGCTCAAGGACGCCGCACCCAATGCGGCCCACCTCGCGATAGCTTCGCTCGAAAAAGATTACGACGTCAATGTTATCACCCAGAATGTCGACAACCTCCACGAGAGGGCCGGCTCGACCCGCATCATCCACCTCCACGGCGAGCTGACCAAGGTCCGCCCCGAGCACGGCATTTATGACGACACCGGCAGCGAAAAGGAAGTCATCGACATAGGCTACGACAAGGTCGTGCTCGGCGACAAGTCCCCCAAGGGCGTCCAACTTCGCCCCCATATCGTCTTCTTCGGTGAAGCCGTACCGAAAATCGAAGCGGCCATCAACGTTGTCTCCGAGGCCGACATCCTCCTGATTGTCGGTACCTCGCTGCAGGTCTAGCCGGCGGCCGGTCTCTACCGTTTCGCCCGCCCGGACGCTCCTATATATATTATCGACCCCAAGGATGTCCCCGTCCACGACGCCCGCATAACCCACATCCGCGACGTCGCGACCAAAGGCATGGAGACCTTCATCTCCATGCTGGCCTAGCATTTGCTATGGACACCTTAAAAAAAGGAGGTCCCCATGAAAAAGTTTTTTGTCGCTTTAACAATAATGCTGGCGGCCCTCACCGCTTCAGCACAACATCATCACGGCCGCCACGGCAGTTTCGGGCACCGTGACGGAGGCCCCGGGAGATTTGAACACCTCCGCGGAAATATTGAACGCCGTCAGGTGCAGCCTCGTTTCGAGGTCCGCTGCGTCAGGGACTGGCAGGAGCTGTGGAACGGGTGCCACGTGAGGATCAAACTGGACCGAATATCTATATATAACGCCCAGGGCGACAGGCTTATATGGGCCGACGAGGTCAGCCTGCTGCCGTCAGGTCTCTACAAAGTGAGAAACGGCGAGTTCTGGTACATCTATTCCTCTGCCGGCAACCGTCTCGGCAACGTCTGGGGCGATGCCATCGATGTAATGCCGAACGGCCTCTTCCGCTGCTACCGCGCCGGAATGCTCTTCTACTACGACACCCTCGGCAACGAACGGCAGTAGCACCTCCCCCACCCGATAATCGGAGTCCATGTAAGGATGGCTCTGACGGCATGAGGGGCATAATGTGGTGGACCCTGAAATTTTGGTTGAAAATTAAATACTTATCCTTGCTATTTAGCGAAGCGTGATATAATTTTGTCACACGGAGGGCCACTTGAGGCGACCGGGGGGAAACATGAAATTAAAGAAAGTGACGCTCACGCAGATCGTTTCAGATCTCGGGCTTGATAAACCATTCGCAAGAGGACAAGTAATCAAGGTCAGAAAATGCTGGCATTTTTCGACCGATGGCAACGCCGTCGATCAGATGTTCTATGACGATAATGATTTTATCGCCGGGATGAATCGCGTCTATGTCGTGGTAAAGGGATATAAGGTCGTCATTCTCGCATTCTCCCTTATGGATACCCACGTTCATTTTATCCTCTACGGTGAGATTGAGGAATGCAGGCGTTTCATGCATGATTACGTTGCCAGAACCTCCAGGCACATCGCGATAACTCACGGTGACAACAATAAACTTGCTGATGTCCCAATCCATTATCAGGAGATAGATACTGACAGCTATCTCAAAACGGCCATCTGCTATACTGTCAAGAATGCTCCGGCAGGTGGTATATCATATATGGGCTGGGATTACCCATGGTCCAGCGGGCCGCTGTATTTCCGCAGGCCGTCGCTGTGGAGTTCCCCTTCTTGGACTTTCGAAGAATCGCACAAGGTGTTGGATGAAGGGCTGGTCCGCCAGAGGCAGGTTCTCAGGACACGCAATCGCCAGAAAGATGAAGTGAGGATGATAGGAGACATCATCTTTCCGGGAGAATATGTGGCCTATGAAGTAGTTGAACTGCTTTTCAAAACATGCAGGAGTTTCAACTTCTTTATGTGTATCAGCAAGGAGGACGATATCGATTCGCGTGGTGGAACCATATCGCACCTCAGCATTCCCATGTCAGAGATGCGCCAGCACAAAAATGAAGTCTGCCGTGAACTTTTCGGCGTCACCTCCGTCAAAGGCCTTTCCACAACCCAGAGACTGCGCCTGGCCCGTACCCTCCGTTCCCGTTACAACAGTTCCGTCAAGCAAATCATCCGTCTCTCCGGCCTCGTTTACAATGAGGTCAAGAACAGGCTGTAGTGCTATTGCAACAGGATTTTTTTTCTTATTTTTGCATTGTTGCATAATGCGGCAGATATAGAAAGCGATTGGCTTTATCCCATTCGGGTGAATCTGGACAATTCAACGTTGCTACTGGGATAGGGTAAACGCTTGCACTGGCTGTGTTTCGGCTTCGGCCGACATCATAGCGAAAGTGCGGCCCCCCTGAATCTTCATCTGTAGCAACGGCTTGTCCAGAGCCTACCCGATGGATACAAGGTTCAATGGACTCGCGCTTTCTTTTTATATTAGCTCTCAACGGGTCCGGGAGCAAAACGTTACAGTATTATGTCAAAGTCATTATGTTTGTTACTTCGTCGTGCGGCAGTCATTGGTGTAGCGGCAGTCGCCTTCTACGCTTGTGCTGGGATTCATCAGGTTACTGCTCTTCCGACTGCCGTCCTGGACCAGGGAAATTTCAAATATGTTCGCTATGTGGAGGGCAGTGAAACTTCGAAATACGTTTTCGGAATTGGTGGAATGAGTCGGGAAGCCCGCGAGACAAATGCATATAACAAGATGATGCAGGAAGCGAATCTCGGTCCTGGCCAGACTATTGCCAATGTGTCAATCCGAAAAAATAAACTTCTATATTGCGGAGGCATAGTACATACAGTGACAACAGTCGTCTCCGGATGGGTCGTTGAATTTCTGACGTCAGGCGCGGTATCTGCCGAAGGATTCACACCAATCGAAGCAATGTCTGACGGTCCCGCTCTTGACGAGCCGTTACGGCAGGCAGCAGAAAAGAACGACCCTGTTGAAGACGAGCCGATAGAAGAAATAATTGCGCTTTTCCATAGTGGAGAGATACTGAAACTCGATGAAGAGAAACAGGAGAAGTATTCGGACATCTTGAGAAAAAGGATAGAAGATGCGTGTGATAATGCAAAGACCGAGGAGGAGTATAATTCCATTGTCGAAGAGTACCAAGTTTTTAAGGATTACTTGGAATCTTCCGATGGCGATAATGTCTGGAAAAAACGCACACGCAATCGGATATCCGCTTCGATGCAAAAGGCGTATAACAAATGCAGAGAAAAATCAACGCTGGTAATTTATGGCCCTAAAAGCAAAATCATAAGTAGTGTTGATGCATCAGTAAGTAAGGGTACTTCTAATACGCACAATTATGAGGCTGGAGTGTCGGCTATAATGACCGTAAGTAAATTGTACAGGGATGAGAAGATAGACCGTACGATGTATGAGAAAAATCTAGATACAATATCTGCGTGGGTTGAAAAGGTCTCGATGGATGAGGGAAATAGAGCCAGGCTTCTTCAGAAGGTCACTTCATTGAAGACGGAGAAGTAGCGCCGGCAACCCGAAATTCGGTGTCCATGTGTGCCGGCCCTACATGGCGCTTTGGAGCACACAAAGATGGACTCCCCGGCGATTTTGCCGAGGAGTCCATCTTTGTGTGCCTTCCATGGGGCTCCAGACCACATGGGGATGGAGTCAGAAATTTGCGTTGGGGCGGTGTGGAGATTTCTCGGCTGCGGTCGAAATGACAAAGGGGAAGCTGCGGTCGAAATGACAAAGGGGAAGCTGCGGTCGAAAGAGCGAGGCCGGAGCTATTTCTTTGCGGATTTTTTGGCGGCTTTTTCGCGGCGGCGGGCGGCGCGGGCGACTTCGCGCTCGGCCTTGCGGCCCTTGCGGGCGTCCTTGAGCATCGAACTGCGGGAGACGTCGCCGTCGAGGACGGAGGCGTCCTTGACCTGGGCGTCGAGGGTGTCGAGCTTCTCCTTGAGGCGCTCTTCCTCGGGGACGGACAGGCTGTCCTGCATGAAGGTCAGCGAGTCGAGCTGTTCGCGTGTCATAGTGTCGACCTCGGCATTGACGGAGTAATTCTCCAGGGCCATTTTCTCGCGGATGAGGTTCTGGTCCCTGTTCTCGCGGATGGCCTTTTCGACGCCGAGTTCGAAGATGTTGTGGATAGAATTGACCAGGTTGAGCTGGACGGTGTCGAGCTGCTTGGTGAACACCGGGACGCGGGTGTTCTTGTACTTGGCCCTGCCGAGGCGGAACTTCATCTGGTCGAAGTTGTCGCCGAAGACGTTGACGCCGAAACGTATTATCAGCGGCGACTTAATGACGCTGATGTGGTACTTGTAGGACTCGTCGAGGCCCTGGATGCCGGAAGCGGCGAGGGTGTACCGGTCAACCTTAAGCACGAACGGGAAGATTTCTATGGTGTTGTCCCTCACCATGCCGTCCACGCTCATCTTTTCGACGACCGCTTTCTTCTTATTTTTGAAGACGAGAATCTTGGCAATCTTGGTAAACTGCTCGCTGTCCTGGAGGGTAAGGTCCTTGCCGGAGATCTTGATGACTCCGTCTATCGACGGAAGCTGGATGTTCATATGCTCGTCCAGGTCTGCCGTAGCGACCATCTCGAGGTCGAGAAGGCCGGAGAAGGACTTAAGGATAGGCATAAGAGTGTCCACGGCAGGTATCAGAGTGATCACTTTCTCCGCCGTTATGTCCACGAGGTTGAGGTCGAAGCCGGCCTTGACGTCTTTTTTCGACTGCGTGGAATAGAAGCCCTCGAAATAGATGTCGCCCATGTTGGAAGTCGCGACGGTGTTGGTCACCTGGAGGCAGCGGTCGCGCATCGAGATGTCGGACGCGGCCCAGGTCACGAGGAGGCTGTCGTACTTTATCCTGTTGGCGTTGAGGGATATATTGGCGTTGAGGTTGCGCGGGACGATGATGAGGTCGGGCTCGGCCGAAGCGTCCGCCTCGCTGATAGCCTCCTCCAGGGCGCTGTCATAAGCCGCCTCGCTCTGGGAGGAGGAGAACTCGGACGACGGCTTGTGCGTCGTCGAGTAGGCATAGGTCCTGAGGAGTTCGTTGGCGTCTATGTAGTCCGAATCCACCGTGGCGTCGAGATAGATGATCCCGCGGCCGAGGATGGCGCGGCGGAGGCCGTGGACACGGCCCCTGGCCGAGACGTCGGTCCGCCCTGCCCTGAGAGTGATGTTGTCAAGTTTGATCTCGTCGTTGGTGAAAGAGCCCTTGACCTTCTCGGCGGAAAGCTTTATCGGGTAGCTCGGCGTCCTGAGAAGAGCGGAGTTGAGCGACAGGTTGCCGGAGAGATTCCAGTCGCGGTAGTACTGCTTGACGCCGCTCCCGAGGCTTATCTTGATGTCTCCGGAAGAAAGGTCGTCGGCATGGGTGCTCCTCATAGCCCTGCGATAGCGACGTGCTATGGTGTCCCTCGGCACTCCGGGATAGAGCCGCTGCAGGGAATCGAGCATATGGGTGTATCTCGCAGAAGCTCTGCGCTTACGTACCGACTGGGTCGCTGAAAGTTTGAAGGACAGTGAGTCAAGCGCAACCCTGTCCATTCCGCTGATAAGGTTCACGGAAGCATTGCGCCCCGAAAGGTTCAGGGTCGCGCCCGTCTCCGCGCGGGGAGGGATGATACGGAAAGTCTCCGTGGATTTCTCTATATCGACCGCCGTCCCCTCCCTGTCGCGAAGGGCAACGGAAGAAGCCTTGAATAGCCCCATGAACGGCTGCAGTCCCTTCCCGCCGGAAAGGATCGCGGCGGAGTTCTGGGCGAGAACCTTGATATCTTTGCCGGAAGCGGAGACATCGCCCTTGTAATCGCACCAGAGGGTATCTATGGATCCGTCGAGAGAGAGGACGCGGGCGCCCTTCCGGAGGCTGTCGTCTATCTTGTTGCCGCCGATGCCTACCTTTACCCTGGCGGAGTTGAACCCGGCTTCCAGGGTGTCGGCCCGGTCGTCGATGCTGACGCCCGACGCAGTGAGGTCCGCCTTGACCGATGCGCCGCTGATTTTCGCCATGGACAGCTGAGACATCCTCGCTTTCAGGGCCATATCGGCGCTGAGCGAGCCCCTGCCGTAGATGTCGGAATCGGAGAGGAACATTTCCGTAAGCGCCGCAATGTCGGCGTCGAGGAAGCCTTCGAGACTGAGGTCAGGGTCTTCGCCGAGAAGGTCGGAGGCGCTGCCCTCGAAGAGCAGCTCCGCGCCGCGGATATCGACCATCAGCTCGTCGAGGGTGGCGTCCAAGCAGAGTTTAGAGTCGGTCTCCGCGTTGACGTCGAGGCTCACCGTACCCTTGTACGGCAGCCCTGAGAACGAAACGGCGGCAGGCGGCACTATGAGCTCCGCAAGCACCTCCGGGATAGTCCCGGACTCCTTCGAATAGACCCCGTCGCAAAGCGCAGTCAAGGAGAGTTTTGCGTCGGTCTTTATCTTTTTCCCGGCAGGGAATATATCCTTGGCGAAATCGAGCACATCCTTGAGCGGGCAGTCGTCGATGAGGGCTTCGGCGCGCACGAAGGTGCTGTCGCCGTAAAAGACGGCGTCGCCGCAGCCTGTCAGGTGGACCGGCGCGACCTTGAGGTCCAGGCTTTCTACGCTCACGGCAAATCCTTCCTCCGCCTCAGGCAGGGAGAACCGGCTCTCGAGACTGACCGGAACGTTCAGCCGGCCGAGCGAGGAGTTCATTATCCTCGCCGTCGCGGCGGCGTCGAGGTCGAAGCCTGTCCGGTTGCCCTTAAGGCCGAGGTGATCGAGGCCGACGGCGAGGGTATCCGACGGGAGGCGCCCGGCGACAAAGAGGCTGTCCACAGAAAGGTCAGCTCTCGAGGCGGTAAGGTCCGCAGTCGAAAGGGTACCTTTATATGACATACGCCGCATCGTGGCAAGGCCGTACAGGGTGTCGCGAGGGTCCGTAAACACCACGAACGGGGTGTCGTCGAGAAACACCTTGCGGACGGATATCACCGTCTTTGAAGACGTCGTGTCCTTTTCGGCGTCATCCGACCCGCCGAGAGGAAGGATGTCCCAGTTGGCGGCGGTGGAGTCGTAGTAGTGGGCGAAAATACGTGGTCTGGAGAGCTCGGCGCGGCGGATATGATACTCGCCGCGAAGGGCTTTCAGGAGATTAATCGACGCGTGGGCCCGACGGCAGGACGCGAGGGTGTCCCTCTCCGCACCCCGGCCTGCTTCCAGCAGCGAGAAATGGCGTCCGGCCATTTCGCCGGTGCTGTAGAGGCTGTCGTAGGCGGCGTACCTTTCGTGGGGATACGTAAGGGAGAAATCGTCGATAGTGACGCTTATCCGGGGGAAATTCCTGAGCACGGACGCGCGTATGCCGGAGAACTCCACCTCGCCTTCCGGCACCAGCTCGGCGGCGACGGCCTTCACTATCCTCGCGAGCACCTTGGGGCTCAGGGCTATCTGTATGACTATCAGCACAACGGCGAAGAAACCCACCACTCCGAGCAGCAGGTTCCTCACTATATGCTTTTTACCAGCCATACCGCAAATCTACAATATTTTTTTCAGTTCACATAACTAAAAATAAGCTGATGTGCTGACGGAGACTACGGCCTTCGGCCTATCCCTCCCATCTCCGATGGGCCCCTCCCACTCACGATTGCGTGGGCGCAGACGGCCTCCGCCAGCACATCAGCTTATTTTCCGATGAATGCGGAAATATTCGCTGCGATGCCGGCGACGAGGCGGCGGCGGGCTTCGTCGGAAGCCCATGCCGTGTGGGGCGAGAAGCGGAAGCGCTCCGGGTGCTTTACCCGCAGCAGCGGGTGGTCCGCCGGAAGGGGCTCCTCCGTGAACACGTCGAGGGCCGCCCCTGCGATGACTCCCCCGTCGACCGCTTCGGCCAGAGCCTTCTCGTCGACGATGCCGCCGCGGCCGAGGTTCACGACAAAGGCCGTCGGCTTCATCTTCCGCAGCTCAGCCGCGCCTATCAGCCCTGCGGTCCTCTCGTTGAGGGGCGCGTGGACCGACACCACGTCCGAGAGTTCAAGAAGCTCATCCAGCGTGACGGCCGGGTAGTCGGTGCAGTGGTTGGTCCCGGAGGTGGAATAGTAAATCACATTCATGCCGAACGCCTCCGCAACAGCCGCTACGCGGCGGCCGATCGTCCCCATGCCCACTATCCCGACGGTCTTGCCGTCGGCCTCGACTATCCTTTGCGACACATCGGTAAATATGCCCGAACGGGAATACCGTCCGTCCTTCACTACTGCGTCGAGATACGGCGCGCAGCCGAGAAGGGAGAGAACGTGCATAAAAGTGGTCTGCACGACGGACTCGGTGGAATAGGCGGCGACGTTTCGAACGGCGATGCCGCGGGAAGCGCAGAGGGCGGTGTCGATGTTATTGACGCCGGTCGCGGCCTCGCAGACAAGCCGGAGCTTCGGCGCCGCGTCCAGCAGGGCGCGGTCCACCTTTACCTTATTGACGATAAGCACTTCGCACTCCCCCACCCTTTCACTGGCCTCGGCCGCTGAAGAACGGGGATAACATTTCAGGTCTCCAAGTGAGGAAATCGGCGAAAGAGGGGTGTCTCCCATCGTTGCGCTGTCGAGAAATACGATTTTCATTTCGCAAATTTTCAATAAATATAGCTATTTTTGCACAAACTGTAATAACCAATGACAAGAGAGTTTGTTTTTACTGCCGCGGCTGCGCTCCTCTGCGCCTGTGCGGCTCCTGTTCCCGAGACCTTCAGTGTAATCCCGATGCCCGCCGAAGTGGAGCTTTCGGAAGGGGTTTTCCCCGTCAAAGGCGCCGCATTCGTCCTGGGCGAAGGCATCACCGGAGCAGCCTCAGAGGCCATCGACGATTTCTCCGAAAGCCTTGCTGTCGTGACCGGCAAAGCCGCAGGTAAAGGCAGGGGGATCATCCTGTTCTCCGAGGACAAAGCCCTTGCCCCCGAGGCATACACAATCAATATATCAAAGGACAGCGTCCTTGTCGGCGCCTCCTCGACTAACGGCTTCCTCTACGCCATCGAGACCCTGAAACAGATGCTTCCGCCCGCCGTTTACGGGCAGGAGAAAGCCAAAGCGGACTGGGTGCTCCCCTGCGGCCACATCGCGGACGCCCCGAGGTTCGGCCACCGGGGTCTCATGATCGACTCCGCCCGCCATTTCTGGGACATCGGCGAGATGAAACGCATCATCGACCTAATGGCGATTTATAAGCTCAACGTCCTCCACTGGCACCTCACCGACGACCAGGGCTGGAGGGTCGAGATCAAAAAATACCCCCGCCTCACCGAAGTCGGCGCCTGGAGAAACGGGACCATGATAGAAAAGGACTGGGACTCAAACGACGGCGTCCGCTACGGCGGGTTCTATTCCCAGGACGAACTCCGGGAGATAGTCGCCTATGCCGCCTCGAAGGGCATCACCGTCATCCCTGAGATCGACCTTCCGGGCCACATGAACGCAGCGATGGCCGCCTACCCCAATCTCGGCTGCTCCGGCGGCCCCTACGAAGTCCGTACGATCTGGGGCATCTCCAAGGACATCCTCTGCGCAGGCAACGACGAGATCTACACCTTCATAGATGATGTGATGACGGAGATAGCCGACATATTCCCTTCCGAGTACGTCCATATCGGCGGCGACGAATGCTTCGGCGGCAGGCGCGAGGTCGGCAAGCCCGTCCCGTGGGACTCCTGCCCCAAGTGCCGCGCCAGGATGCGCGAGCTTCACATCAAGCCGGGCCCCGACGCCAGATACTATCTCCAGAACTACGTGACTGCAAGGGCGCAGCAGATCCTCGCGGAAAAAGGCCGCAAAGTCATCGGCTGGGGCGAGATCCTCAAGGGAGACCTTCAGGAAGGCGCGACCATCATGTCCTGGAGAGGCGCCGCCGCAGGCATCGAAGCCGCTTCCAAGGGCTTCGACGTCATCATGTCGCCCAACTCCAACTGCTACTTCGACTACTACCAGAGCGAGGAGCACGACAAGGAGCCCCTTGCCATCGGCAATTACCTGCCTCTTGAAAAGGTCTATGCCCTGGATCCCCTCGAAGGCTACGAACCCGGGACCGAGGGCCACGTCCTCGGCGTCCAGGCCAACCTCTGGACCGAATACATCGCAACCCCGGAGCACCTCGAGTATATGCTACTCCCCCGCCTCTGCGCAGTCTCAGAGGTCCAGTGGTGCCGTGGAGAGGCCAAGGATTACGAACGTTTCGTCTCCTCCCTCGACCACGCCTTCGCAATCTTCGATCTCAAAGGCTACACCTACGCCAAGCATGTCAAGGGCCTCATCGGCCTCCCCGGTTGTGAACAGCAGGCCGCCGAACCGGCCCCGGCTCAGCAGCTTTAAAAAATTATTCGTATCTTGCGAAGTTTTCCACTCCACGGGGTTTTGCGGATGTGTTGAAATTGGTAGACAACCCAGACTTAGGATCTGGTGCCTCACGGCGTGGGGGTTCGAGTCCCCCCATCCGCACGAAGTATTTAAGTAATTGATTGTCAGGTATTTATGGTTCTGTGAAAAGTTGATTTCTAACAGAATTCGGAATACCAGCTACTCCTCATCCGGCTGCTGGCCGTCGTGGGCCTTCCAGGCGCACTCCGTAATCTTCATATCCGTAAACACGGCCGTAAAAGAGGATTCCTCTGGGGAGCAGGCGTAGATGCCGAAGCTGATCTCGTCGGTGGCAGCGTACATATGGCAGACGCGCATCTGGCTAAAGTTGATTCCATTGGTGGAGCACTCGATGCAAAAGTCGTCCTCCCTGCGGGAGAGACGGTACCACATGGTCTTTACCTCGGCCGAGATTGCAGTGGTGGCCCAATCAGAATAGCCATTGTTGGTGGCCACACTTCCAAGGTGCTGGAACTCCTCGTTCTCGAACTCGACGGAACCCTTAAGCCAGTTGTCGCTGTCCAGGTACATCACTATGCCGCACTGGTCGAAGCGCTGATGGCTCTGTGTGAAGTCCGTCTTCACCACGAAGCTGAAGAACTTC